>JBDTAI010000262.1:0-17691 GCA_039924685.1 Ktedonobacterales bacterium | reverse complement strand
TCGCCTGCCCCTTGGTCGCCAGCACTTTGGTGATCGCCGCCGTCAAGGTCGTCTTGCCGTGGTCAATATGCCCGATCGTCCCCACGTTCACATGCGGCTTGTTCCGCACAAACTTCTGCTTCGCCATTGTCTGTCATCCTCTTCTTTGGAACCGTCCGCCGGACCTCATCCCCATCCCCTCCCCTGGCAGGAGAGGGATGATGGAGGATCGTCCGGTGGCGCGACTACACGACCATGAACCATGAACTATTGCAGGGACCGTCGCCCCATCGTCACACAATGACACCCAACCGCCAGGCTCAACGCCAGACGAACCACTAG
Organism: Ktedonobacterales bacterium; assembly: GCA_039924685.1. GTDB lineage: Bacteria > Chloroflexota > Ktedonobacteria > Ktedonobacterales > JADMIN01 > JBDTAI01. The sequence continues at coordinate 17,370 of JBDTAI010000262.1, read as the reverse complement.
GCGCGCACCACGCGACCGCTGCCGCTGAACTTCGCCTTGATCTCCTCGGTGATGGTGCGCGGCGTCTCCTCGTAATGCGAGAACTGCATCGAGTAGGAGGCGCGGCCACTGGTCATCGAGCGCAGCTCGTTGACATAGCCGAACATCTCGGCCAGCGGCACATGCGCGCGGATCAGTTGTGTGCCACCACGCTCCTCAGAGCCGACGATCTGGCCACGGCGGCGGTTCAGGTCGCCCAGCACATCGCCGAAGAAGTCGGGCGAGGTGGTCACCTCAACCTGCATGATTGGCTCAAGCAGGATTGGGCCAGCCTTCTCGGCGGCGGCGCGGAAGCCCATCGAGCCTGCCGTCTTGAACGCCATCTCCGACGAGTCTACGTCATGGTAGGAGCCATCGTAGAGCGTGGCGCGCACGTCAACCATCTGGAAGCCTGCCACCACGCCGTTTTCCAGCGCCTCGCGCACACCTTCTTCGGTCGGCTTGATGAACTCTTTCGGCACAGTGCCGCCGACGATGCCATTGACGAACTCGAAGCCCTTGCCACGCTCCAGCGGCTCGACGCGAATATACACGTCGCCATACTGGCCGTGACCGCCGGACTGGCGCACGAAACGCCCCTCCGCCTGGGCCTGCTTCGTGATCGTCTCACGATAGGCCACCTGTGGGCGCCCGACGTTGGCCTCTACCTTGTACTCGCGGAACATGCGATCAACGATCACATCAAGGTGCAGTTCGCCCATGCCCTCGATGATCGTCTGGCCCGAATCCTCGTCGGTGTGGACGCGGAAGGTCGGGTCTTCCTCCGAGAGCCGCTGCAAGGCGATGCCCATCTTGTCCTGGTCGGCCTTCGTCTTTGGCTCGATGGCGATGGCGATCACCGGCGTCGGGAACACAATGGCTTCCAGCAGCACCGGATGGTCAGCCGAGCAGAGCGTATCGCCGGTGAAGGTATCCTTCAGACCGACAGCGGCGCAGATGTCGCCGGCATAGATCACATCAATGTCTTCGCGGTGGTTGGCGTGCATCTGCAACAGACGCCCGATGCGCTCTCTGCGCCCCTTCACGGCGTTGTAGACATAGGAGCCTTTGGTCAGCATGCCGGAGTAGACGCGGAAATAGCACAACCGCCCAACGTATGGATCGGCGACGATCTTGAAAGCCAGCGCCACGAATTCGCCGCTATCCGAGACCACCACCTCATGCTGCTCATCGCCGTCCATGTCGGTCGCCACCATCGGCGGAATCTCGAGCGGCGAAGGCAGATACGTCAACACGGCGTCGAGCATGGCCTGCACGCCCTTGTTCTTGAGCGCAGAGCCGCACAACACCGGCACCAGCTTGTTCTGGATCGTCGCTGCGCGTAGCGCGTGGACAAGCTCCTCGGCGCTGATGGCTTCCCCTTCGAGGTACTTCATCGTCAGTTCCTCGTCGGTCTCGGCCACCATCTCCACAAGCTCGTCGCGGCGCTGCTTCGCCTCGGCGACCAGATCGGCAGGGATGTCGGTGATCTGGATGTCGGTCCCCTCATCGTTGGTGAAGATGACCGCCTTCTCGTCAATCAGGTCAATAAAGCCCTTGAAGCCTGACTCGCGCCCAATTGGAATCTGAATCGGCGCTGGGCGGGCATTCAGCCGGTCGGTGATCATCTGCACAGTGCGCCAGAAGTCGGCGCCGATGCGGTCCATCTTGTTGACGAAGCAGATGCGCGGCACATGATATTTGTCGGCCTGTCGCCAGACCGTTTCGGACTGCGGCTCGACGCCAGCGACCGCATCAAACACCACAACGCCGCCATCCAGCACACGCAGCGAGCGTTCCACCTCGGCGGTGAAGTCTACGTGGCCGGGGGTGTCAAGAATGTTGATGCGGTGGCCCGCCCAGAAACAGGTCGTCGCGGCAGACGTGATCGTGATGCCGCGCTCCTGCTCCTGAATCATCCAGTCCATCGTTGCAGCGCCCTCATGCACCTCGCCGATCCGGTGGATCTTCTTGGTGTAGTAGAGGATGCGCTCGGTTGTTGTCGTTTTCCCCGCGTCAATGTGCGCGATAATACCAATATTGCGCGTTTTTTCGAGGGGATACTCTCTGCCTGCCATCTGCTTCCTCAATGCTTGGGTCTATCGAAAGGTTGAGTCGGGTCGGCCTGCCTGCCGGAAAAATCCCGGAGAGCCTAGTAGCGATAATGCGCAAAGGCCCGGTTGGACTCAGCCATCTTATGGGTTTCGTCACGTTTACGAATGGTGGCGCCCTGTCCAGCGGCAGCGTCCATCAGCTCGGCGGCCAGCTTCTCGGCCATTGAGCGGCCACCAGCGCGCTTGCGCGATGAGGCGATCAGCCAGCGCATCGCCAGCGCCGTCTTGCGTTCGCTGCGAATCTCGACGGGAACCTGATAGGTCGCGCCACCGACACGGCGGGGTTTCACCTCGATGTTGGGTGTCGCCCCGCGAAGGGCCGCCTCAAACACCTCGACCGGATTGCGTTTGGCGCGCTCCTCGATCACATCGAGCGCCTGATACACAATACGTTCGGCCAGGCTGCGCTTGCCGTCCCACATCAGACGGCCCACCAGGCGCGTCACGTTCTTGTTGTTATACTTGGGATCAGGGACGACCGGACGATGCGGCGCCTTAGCTCGTCGTGGCATACGCTCCTCAACTCCTCACCGCGCCACTCTGGGCGCGCACACGATCATACTCGTTGCGATCTCGTTGCGATGATGGGCTTTCAGACCCACATCGTCCGTGCTCCGGCCATTGATGGCCGGGCCTGGCGTCAGCCTGCAATACGTCTCAGCTATCTCAAGACAGCTATCTCAAGACAGCTATCTCAAGACAAGGCAATGGCGCCAGAGGCATTGTAGCGCCCCGGCGCCCACCGCCGAATGCTTTTCCGCTTGCCTGCAATGCGTGTTGCATCCCCATCTCCTCCCACGAAAGAGTAGGGGTGAGATGGCGCTCACGGAGGTCATTCGCGCTACGCCGTTCGCATAGCTGATGCGTGATGCGAACGGCGGTGGTATTTTCGCCGACCAGATGCGCTACGCCAACCACAGCCCGTAACGGCTGTGACGCTTGTAGCGCCGGTATCGGTCCATCAACAGGGTTCGATTGTTTGTCGGTTCGCTGTGGTTAACCACCACAGATCGCCGCCTGGACTGAACGTTCAGCCTTAACGCTTGGTGGCGCCGCCTGCCTTCGGGCGCTTCGCGCCGTACTTCGAGCGGCCCTGGCGACGCTTATCTACGCCCTGACTGTCCAGCGTGCCGCGCACGATATGATAGCGCACGCTTGGCAAATCCTTCACGCGTCCGCCGCGGATCAACACCACGGAGTGTTCCTGAAGGTTGTGGCCCTCGCCGGGAATATACGCCGTCACTTCCTGCTGGTTCGTCAGCCGGACGCGGGCAATCTTGCGCAACGCCGAGTTCGGCTTCTTCGGCGTCATCGTGCGGACCTGTGTGCAGACACCCCGCTTCTGCGGCGCGCCCCCCGGTGTGCGCAACGAGCGGTTCTTCAGCGCATTGTACGAGAATTGCAGGGCAGGCGCCTTGCTCTTCTTCGTCTTCTTGCTCCGGCCCTTGCGCACCAACTGATTGATCGTCGGCAAGGAAATCTCCTCAACTCATGTTCATTGCCCGTCGTCGGGCGTGCAGGTTGCGACGTAGACGTTGTTAGATGTAGCTGATCACCTGCGCATGCGCAACGTGCGTTGCGCGTATGCGTGTGGCGGTCACTCGCACCTGCACTGCCCACTGACGCACAATAGTGAATGTTATCACTCTTCGGCGTGGCTGTCAACAATTGGGAGGTCGCTATAGCCTGTATCGTTCGGTGAACTGTTCAACAGGCCATTCAGTGTGCCATTCAGGGCGCCGTTGAGTGAGTCACTGAGCGCGCCGCTGAGCGAGTCGCTGAGTGAATCGCCCAGCGTCTCCTCCAGCGTCTCGCCCATGTCGCCCATCTCCAGCGTGCCACCCAGCCCAAGCGCGCCCAGACCAGAGGCCGCCATCGCCGATGCCAGTCGCTCGGCGCGCTGCTTGTCGCGCAGTTCACGTCGCTGTTCGAGGCCAGTACCCGCCGGAATCAGCTTGCCGATGATCACGTTCTCCTTCAGGCCACGCAGGTGGTCCGTGGCGCCGGTGATCGCCGCCTCGGTCAGCACGCGTGTCGTCTCCTGGAAGGAGGCCGCCGCCAGCAAACTATCCGTATTGAGCGAGGCTTTCGTCACGCCCAGCAACACTGTCTGCGCCGTCGCAGGTTCGCCGCCCTCGGCCAGCACGCGCGCGTTGGTCTCCTCATAGCGGAAGCGATCCACCAGGTCGTTTGGCAACAGGTCGGTATCACCCGGCTCGTCAATCCGCACGCGCCGCAGCATCTGCCGCACGATGATCTCGATGTGCTTATCGTTGATATACACACCAGTCGAGCGGTAGACCTTCTGCACCTCTTTCACCAGATAGAGATGCACCGCCTCGCGGCCCTGGATACGCAAGACATCCTGCGGATCGATCAGGCCATTGGTCAGCGGCTGCCCGGCCCGCACCGAGTCGCCCTCGCGCACGACAATATTCATCGCCGCAGGCACCGGATACTCGCGTTCCTCATGCGAATCGAAGCGCACCACAATGTGGTTGTCGGCGTTGAGCAGCGCCATGCCACTGGTGCGCGCCTTCACGTCCCGGTCCTCATCGGAGCGGCCTCTCGCCGCAGGCAGACGCCCGATCACCTGATCGCGCTCGACATGATCGCCGTCTTTGATCAGCGCCTCGCCACCCTTCGGCAGCGGGTACTCATCGGTGATCGCCTCGGCCATCACCACACGCAGCTTGCGGGCGCCGCTATCCTCCAGCTGGAGTTCGACCACGCCATCGAGTTCGCTGACGATGGCCTTCTCCTTCGGTGTGCGCGACTCAAAGAGTTCCTCGACACGCGGCAGACCCTGCGTGATGTCTTCCTGTGCGCCTGCGATGCCGCCGGTATGGAAGGTACGCATAGTGAGCTGTGTGCCGGGTTCGCCGATGGACTGCGCCGCGATGATGCCCACCGCATCGCCGATCTCGACAAGCCCGTTGGTCGCCAGATTGCGCCCATAGCACAGACGGCAGACGCCATGCGCCGCGAGACACTGCAAAACCGAGCGGCAGTAGACCTCCTGCACGCCACCTGCGATCAGCGCGTCGGCCATGTCTTCGTCAATTTCCTGACCGACCATATACTGCTCGAAGCCAGGAACCGCCGCCGCCAGTGTGCGACCCACCAGACGGTTCTTGAACGGCTCGGTGATGTCTTTGCTGTCGGCCTCGATAATCCAGATGCCCTCGGTCGTGCCGCAGTCCTCATGCAGAATGATCACATCCTGTGCCACGTCAATCAGGCGCCGTGTCAGGTAGCCCGATTCCGCCGTGCGCAGCGCCGTATCGGCCAGACCCTTGCGGGCGCCGTGGCTGGAGATGAAATACTCCATCACGTTCAGACCGTCGCGGAAGTTGCCGCGTACAGGAATCTCCATGATGCGCCCCGACGGGTCGGCCATCAGTCCGCGCATGCCAGAGAGTTGGCGAATCTGCTGGAACTTGGCCTTCGTCGCGCCGGAGTTGGCGATGGTGTAGATCGAGCCATACGGATCGAGCACTTCCTGGACGCGCTTCTGGATTTTATCCGTCGCGTCCAGCCAGATTTGCACCGCCTGACGATAGCGTTCGTTGTCGGTGATCAGGCCGTCGTGATAGTCGTCCTCGAGCTGCACCACCTTCACATCGGCGGCGGCCAGAATGTCTACCCGGTCGGCAGGCACAATCACGTCGCTGATGGCGATGCTGGCGCCTGCGCGGGTGGCGAAGGTGAAGCCCAGCCGCTTGATCGCGTCGGCAAGCTCTGCGGTCGCGCCGCGCCCGTTGAACTTGAAGCACTCGGCGATCACCCCACGCAGGCTCTCCTTCTTCATCGGGTAGTTCTTGAACCTGATATTCTCCGGTAGCACCTCGTTGAAGATGATGCGCCCGACGGTGGTTTCCACCAGTTGCGTCGTCGTGGTGGGAACGAACTTGCCCGGCTCATTATAGAAGCGTGTCACCTCAAGCCGCACCCGGATCTTGGCCTGAAGCGCGATCACACCCGAATCATAGGCCAGCCGCGCCTCGTTGGCGTCCGTGAAGACATGCCCCTCGCCCTTGAGTCCGGGGCGATCCATTGTCATGTAGTAGCAGCCGAGCACCATCTCCTGCGAGGCGCCGATGGATGGATCGCCGTGCGCGGGGGAGAGGATGTTGTTGGAAGAGAGCATCAGCGTGCGCGCCTCTTCCTGGGCGCGCTCCGAGAGCGGCACATGCACAGCCATCTGGTCGCCGTCGAAGTCGGCGTTGAAGGCCGAGCAGACCAGCGGATGCAACTGGATCGCGCTGCCCTCCACCAGCACCGCCTCGAACGCCTGGATGCCCAGACGGTGAAGGGTCGGCGCGCGGTTGAGCAGCACCGGGTGGTTGTGGATCACCTCTTCGAGGACATCCCACACCTCCGGGCGCACCCGCTCGACGAACCGCTTGGCGCTCTTGATGTTGTGCGCCAGCCCGTGCTCCACCAGCTTGCGCATCACGAACGGCTTGAAGAGTTCCAGCGCCATCCGCTTCGGCAGGCCGCACTGGTGCAGCTTCAGATCGGGGCCAACCACGATTACCGAGCGCCCGGAATAATCCACGCGCTTGCCGAGCAGGTTCTGGCGGAAGCGCCCCTGCTTGCCCTTCAGCATGTCCGAAAGGCTCTTCAGCTTGTGGTTGCCCGATCCGGCCACTGCGCGCCCACGCCGCCCGTTGTCAATCAGCGCGTCGCAGGCTTCCTGCAACATACGCTTCTCGTTGCGGATGATGATCTCCGGCGCGCCCAACTCCAGCAGCCGCTTCAGGCGGTTGTTGCGGTTGATCACGCGGCGATAAAGATCATTGAGGTCGCTGGTGGCGAAGCGCCCACCGTCGAGTTGCACCATCGGGCGCAGGTCAGGTGGCAGCACAGGCAGCACCGTAAGGATCATCCACTCCGGGCGATTGCCCGACTTGCGGAATGCCTCGACCACATTCAGGCGCTTGGTGGCCTTCTTGCGGCGCTGGCCCGATGTAGTGCTGATCTCGGCGCGCAGCTTCAGCGCCAGTTCATCGAGGTCAATCGCCTCGAGCAGCGACTGCACCGATTCCGCGCCCATGCCTGCCTCGAAGAGTTCGGGCAGATCGGGGCTGGCGTCGTGTAGCTGGAACTCGAACGTCTTGAGTTCGCGGTACTCCGCCTCTTGCAGCAGATCGCGCGGCTTCAGTTTTTCCAGCTTCAGGCGCTGGGTCTCGCTCTCCTGACGGATGCGCCCATCGAAGGCGGTGAGATCATCCTGGATGGTCGTGATCTCGCCCTCAGCCTCCACCTCGGCGCGCTGCTTGTCGCGCTCGGCATCGGCGAAGAGCTGATCAACCTCCTGCTGGGCGTTCTTCGCCACCAGATCGCGGTGTTCGCGCACGATGCGATCAAGCGTGGCGAGATGGCCGTCATCCGCCACCTCACCCTGCTGCGCGATGCGCTCACCAGTGGGCTGGTAGATAGCATCCTCCAGCAACACCTGGCCGCTGTTGGAGGTGAGCAGCGAGCGCAGACCGGCCTCGGCGCTCTTGACCTCCTGCAACTGCCCGGAGCGGCGCACGTCAAGTTCTTCGCGCGCCTCGTCGCGGCGGCGATCAATCTCCACCCTGCGCGCGTCGCGGCGCTCCTGAATATCACGGATGCGCTCGGTGACGAGATCATTCTGTGCCTGCACCTGGACGGTGATGCTCTCTTCGAGGTTCGCCAGCGCCTGGGTGCGCGCCTCGTCGTCCACCGCCGTCACCACGTAGAGCGCAAAGTACAGAATGCGCTCCAGGTTGCGCGGCGAGAGATCGAGCAACAGGCCGATGCGGCTTGGTGTTCCCTTGAAATACCAGATGTGGCTGACGGGTGAGGCCAGGTCAATATGCGCCATACGCTCACGGCGCACCTTCGAGCGGGCCACCTCCACGCCGCACTTGTCGCAGACGATGCCCTTGAAACGCACCCGCTTGTATTTGCCGCAGGAACACTCCCAGTCTTTCGTCGGGCCAAAGATGCGCTCGCAGAAGAGGCCGTCCTTCTCCGGCTTGAGGGTACGGTAATTGATGGTCTCCGGCTTCGTCACCTCGCCATAGCTCCATGAGCGAATCTGCTCAGGGCTGGCCAGGCTCACACGGATGGCGTCAAAATCGTTGACTTCGAGCATGTTGTTGTAACGCCCCCTACTCGTGCTACTCGTTTTCGAAGCCGCTCAGGTTAATCCCAAGCTCTGGCATCACGTCGCTGCCGGTGTCTTCGACGAACTGTATCTTCTGCTCATCCTCGTTGAGCACCTCGACATTGATGCCGAGACTCTGCAACTCCTTGACAAGCACTTTGAACGACTCCGGCACGCCCGGCTCGACGATAGGCTCACCCTTGACGATGGCCTCATACGTCTTGACACGCCCAGTCACATCGTCGGACTTGACGGTCAGAATCTCCTGCAAAATGTTCGCGGCGCCATAGGCTTCGAGCGCCCACACCTCCATCTCACCGAAGCGCTGACCGCCGAACTGCGCCTTGCCGCCCAGCGGCTGCTGGGTGATCAGGCTATAGGGGCCGGTGGAGCGCGCATGCACCTTGTCTTCGACCAGATGGGCCAGCTTCAGCATATAGATGTAGCCAACCGTGATCGTCGTATCGAACGGGTCGCCGGTGCGGCCGTCGTAGAGTTGCACCTTGCCTGAAATTGGCAATCCGGCCCGCGCCAGCAACTCCTCGATGTCATCTTCTGAGGCGCCATCGAAGACCGGCGAGGCCACGCGCATCCCCAGCGCCTCCGCCGCCCAGCCCAGGTGGGTCTCCATGATCTGGCCGATGTTCATGCGGTGCGGCACACCCAGCGGATTCAGGATGATGTCCACCGGCGTGCCATCCGGCAGGAAGGGCATATCCTCGATGGGCAGCACGCGGCTGATCACGCCCTTGTTGCCGTGGCGACCTGCCATCTTGTCGCCTGAGCCAATCTTGCGCTTCTGGGCGATGGCGACGCGCACCAACTGGTTCACACCGGGTGGCAGTTCGTCGTTGTTGTCACGCGAGAAGACCTTGACCTCGACCACCTTGCCGCGCTCGCCATGTGGCACGCGCAACGACGTGTCTTTCACCTCACGCGCCTTCTCGCCGAAGATCGCGCGCAACAGCTTCTCTTCCGCCGTCAATTCGGTCTCGCCCTTTGGCGTGATCTTGCCCACCAGGATGTCGCCCGCGCCCACCTCGGCGCCGACGTAGATGATGCCGCGCTCGTCAAGATTGCGCAGCCCGTCTTCACCCACGTTGGGAATGTCGCGGGTGATTTCTTCGGGGCCAAGCTTGGTATCGCGCGCCTCCACCTCGTGCTTCTCGATGTGGATGCTGGTGAAATAGTCCTCGCGGACGATGTGTTCGCTGATCAGGATGGCGTCCTCAAAGTTGCCGCCCTCCCAGACCATGAACGCGACAAGGATGTTCTGGCCCAGCGCCAGTTCGCCATTCTCGGTCGCCGAGCTATCGGCAATCGGTTGGCGCTTCACCACACGGTCGCCCTTGTTGACGATGGGCCGCTGGTTGATGCACGTTCCCTGGTTGGACCGCACAAACTTGCGCAGCTTGTGAACGTGTTCCACGCCCTCGTCGTCAAGGACGACGATCTGCCGCGCTGTCGCGCTGATCACCTCGCCATCGGCCTTCGCCAGCGCCACCTGCCCGGAGTCGGCGGCCACCTGCCGCTCGATGCCAGTGCCGACAATCGGAGCCTGTGGACGCAGCAGCGGCACCGCCTGGCGCTGCATGTTCGCCCCCATCAGTGCGCGGTTCACGTCGTCATGCTCCAGGAACGGGATCATCGCTGCCGCGACGCTCACCGCCTGGCGCGGCGAGATGTCCATATAGTCAACCCGCGCGCCGGTCTCCTGCACAAAGATGCCATTGTAGCGCGCCAGCACGCGACCGCCGGTGAAGTGATTATCGGCATCGAGCGGCGCGTTGGCCTGCGCGATCACATAGCGTTCCTCGTCGTCGGCGGTCAGGTAGTCCACCTCGTGCGAGACATACGGCTCAATCGACAGTTCCTGGTCGCCCAGCGCCTTGCCAAGTTGCGCCGCCAGCGCCTCATCTACCCGCGTTCCCGCTGTCGCAAGCGTCTTTTCCTTCTTGCCGGACGTGTCGTTCACGTCGCGGCTGAGGATGCGCCCCACCAGTTCAGGAGAGTCGGCGGCCAGCTTGTGCCGCACCTTGCGATACGGCGTCTCGATGAAGCCATAGGGGTTGATCTGCGCATAGGTCGCCATGTTGCCGATCAGGCCGATGTTCGGACCTTCCGGCGTCTCGATGGGGCAGATGCGCCCATAGTGTGACTGGTGCACATCGCGCACGTCGAATCCGGCGCGCTCACGCGAGAGGCCGCCAGGGCCAAGCGCGGAGAGACGCCGCTTGTGACCAATCTCCGCCAGCGGATTGGTCTGATCCATGAACTGCGAGAGCTGGCTGCCGCCGAAGAACTCCTTCATGGCCGCCACCACCGGACGGATGTTGATCAACTGGTTGGGCGACGCCTGCGAGGGATCCTGCACAATCGCCATGCGCTCCTTGACCACGCGCTCCATCCGCAGCAGGCCCACACGGAACTGCGACTGGATCAGCTCGCCCACGCTGCGCACGCGGCGGTTGCCCAGGTGGTCAATGTCGTCTTTTTTGCCAATGCCATTGTTGAGTTGCACCATCCGCCGCAGAATTGCCAGCACGTCGTCCTGGGTGAGCGTGCGGATCGTCTGCGGGATGGCGAGGTCCAGCTTGCGGTTGAGTTTATAGCGCCCCACGTTGCCCAGGTCATAGCGGCGTGGGTGGTAGAACAGGTTGTAGACCAGCGTGCGGGCGTTCTCCAGCGTGGCCGGGTCGCCGGGGCGCAGCTTGCGATAGACCTCCAGCAGCGCCTCTTCGGGCGTCTTGACCGGATCTTTATCGAGTGTGGTCTGCACGAAGCGGTGATCGCCCGTATCCACATCGGCGAAGGCGGCAAGCAGACCAGCGTCGGTGCGCATATCCGGCGTATGCTCCGTCTTGCCGGGATCGCGCTCGCCAATCGCGGCCATCGCGCGCAGCAGCGTGGTAATGGGAATCTTGCGCTTGCGGTCAATCTTGACCGAGAGCAGGTCTTTATTACTTGACTCGAATTCGAGCCAGGCGCCCCGGTTGGGGATCAACTTGGCGGCGAAGAGTGGGCGACCGGTGGCGGGATCCTCATCGGCGGTGAAGTACACGCCGGGGGAGCGCACGAGTTGGCTCACCACCACGCGCTCAGCGCCGTTGATGATAAAGGTGCCTTCCTTCGTCATGAGAGGGAAGTCACCCATGAAGATTTCCTTCTCCTGGATTTCGCCGGTCTCTTTATAGGTCAGGCGCGCAGTCACATACAGCGGCGCCGCATAGGTGGCGTCGCGTTCGCGGCACTGATCTTCGCCATATTTGGGGTCCTCGAAAGGCGTTTCGGGGACGATGAACTCCAGCTTGAGATTCTTGCTGGTGAAGTCCTCGATGGGAGAGATCTCGGCAAAGAGTTCTCGTAGCCCCTCGCGCTTGAACCACTCGAACGAGTCAATCTGCACCTGAATGAGGCTGGGCATCGGGCGGATGTCAGGAATCCGCGCGAAGCTCACGCGCTCGGGAAGGGAGACGGCTTTGCTAATCGCCATGCGTGAATAACTCCTCTCGCCAGTCACCCTGTCGTGTGGGCCAGTTGATCCAGGTCACTCCATCCGCTGTGTCGCGCCGCTCTACCCTCAACAGGCAAGCGGAACCGCCATAGCGAGCGCAGACACATGCGCACAGGCCACATAGCGCCACAGGTACGCCGTGAACACGCCGCGCATAGCGGATGAAAACGGATGGAAACGGGGATCGCCACACCTCAGAAGAAAGACAGTAGCTGCCGCCAGGGAAAACCGGGGACAGACCGAACACCGGAACAACGACCTGCGAAGTTCATGGGATGACCAGCGCGTGTACGCTGGACTGAACGCTGATGGGAACGCTGGGCTGAACGTTGGGATGAACGTTGGGATTGAGCCGGGGATGGTGACGCCACGGGTGGCGATGTGGACAGGCGCCAGCGGCCTGTCGGGCGTCACGACGATGTGAGCGCCGCGTCACATACGAGGCTAGCGGTCTTGGTGGATGAGTGGGAGACAGCGCGGATAGCGGGATGACCCGTGACAGCATCGCAGCAAGCGAATCGTGTGTAGCGAACGAATCAGGTGAATCGAAGACAACAGACGGCTCGAACGTAGCGAACGAACTCACGGTGATCCCCATGTCCAGCGCGCTCCCTTTCCTGTCGTATGTATGACGGCGTATGGCAGCCACACGGCGTCACACCGACACGCTTCCCACGGGACTTTCCGCCTACCTACATGCTGGTCTGGCTGACCAGGCTGGCCAGTCATGACTCATCGCTCGCCGCTGAGGGAGATGTGTCGTGTGAAAACGCAGGGGCGCCTGTGTGGCCTGATTTCCCGCCAAGACGCATGAGTGTTGTGCTGTACACAGTGGTGTACAGGCGTGTGCGTGAAGAGCATCCTCTCTCATAGCGCACACACGCAGACACGCCAGCGCCACTTTCGCAACTTGCCTATGCGCGTTTCTGCGCCCACAGGGAGCGCACGCGGCGGGGGTTGCAAAAGCGTCGTTGGTCGTGTATACTCATGCAAGCGTCAGCATCGTCATGATCATTAACCCAATCGTGACCGAGATGCGCGCAGGGAAACTGGCTGACAGGCGTTATCGCTGCTGTTCTCACCACATACCCGACGATACTCCGAACAGCAATGCCGGAGAAAGCGAACGGTAGCCGCTGGTATCTGGTAGTGGTTGCGTCCAGGGAAGCTATGCGCAAAAACTTCGCAGGAATGGATTGTATCACACCCCCTCATCCCCTGTCAAGGGCATACTACGCCATTTTTCCTACTCCACTACATAGCGCCTCTACATGCCCCCTCATACAGCGATAAACTTGCAGCTTTCGACGATCACTGCCCGATTCATCACCTTACCTTGCCCTCGCTTGCCAATTCTGGCATAGCCTTCTTCATCAGCTTCGTCGTTTTCGTCGCAAGCAGCACTACCGGCAGAATGGGGAGACGCAGCAAAGCGTATGAGTCAAAACATCCCTGATGACCTGGTGAAGTATGATGAGGCGGCGCGTGAGTTGGATGTCACTGTCCCGCAAATCCGCAAACTCATCCTAAAAGGGCGTGTCACCAAGTACAAGCGCGGCGCACTGCGTGGCGTCTGGGTGTCGCGCGCCGAAGTCACCTGGGCAACGGCCATCACACCGAAAACCGGACCATCCACAACTCCAGAGAGCGACAAGTGAAGCAATCTCATTGCGACACATGAAAAGGGGCGATGGCACATGGCGAATGACGAATGACGAGCAGGCGCTCCCGGCAAGCGCAAACAGCCTCGCAATGACACTGGTGGAAGAAGAAGCCGACAGCAGCATCCGCCGCCAGTTGCACGACGGGCGCATGTTCTTCTCGCTTGTAGACGTGATCGGCGTGTTGACTGGTAGTGCGCGTCCACGCAAATATTGGAACGACCTGAAGACACGCCTCAGCAATGTCGAAGGTTTCAGTGAGTTGCCCGCAAAAATCGGACAACTGAAAATGCTGTCGCAAGACGGCAAAAGATACACCACTGATGCCACTGATGCCACTGATGCCACTGATACTGAAACGCTGCTGCGCATCATCCAGTCCGTTCCCTCGCCCAAAGCCGAGCCGGTCAAGCAGTGGCTTGCCAGAATAGGCGCACAGCATCTTGATGCGACCATCCACCCGTTGCCATCGGCGAGCGCAAGCAACACAGATAGCAACGCTCACGAAGCCGGATGCAACGGCGCCTGCGCTCTCGTGGGCGGAATACTATGAGGCGCTGGCTGCGCTCTATCGGCGTCAGGCAGTATACGAAGCGCAACTGCGTATCGTGGAGTCGCGTCTTGACGAACATGAGGACGAAATCGGCGCACTGCATAGTCGCGTCGAGAGCGTTGAAGAACTGACACGGCTTGTACCGGAGATTCTGGAACGGCTGGGGCTGGAGACGCTTACCTCAGCGCATCAGCGGTGGGTGCAGGGCGCCGTCAAGCGATTACACGACCTCAGCGGCGTGGCCTATCCAACAGTCTACACGGAGTTGGGTGAAGCCTTCCAGGCGGCGAAGTACACTGACATCCGTGAAAATGATTAGCTGCACGTCGAGGCAGGGTTCGCGCAGAAGATCGCGTCCGCGAAGGGAAAGCAGTAATTGACGCACGTTCCGCACGGCTCACACGGCTCACGGGTGGAAGACGACGTAGCTCATCAGCGCGACGAAGAAGACTACCATGTGGCCGAAGGCGACGATGATGATCGTCCAGAAGAGCACGCGCTCCACATCCTCGTCGTCGGGGTTGCGCCAATAGGCAGGCGACCAGACAGCGGGGCGGGTGGCGGGATTGCGCACGCTGGCGACGAGCCCCACCGCCACACGCAGGCGCGTCGAGGTATGCAGCCCGGCACGGTCAAGCTCCTCGGCCACGGCGGCATGGCAGATGGGGCAGAGCAACCACGAACGCGGCTCATCCGCCTGTTCGGGCGTCTCGGTGACGTAATAGGCAATCGCGCTGAGGCGACGCGCACAGATCGAGCAGCGCCGCTTGCCACCCGCGCGTCCTTTGTAGCTGCGAATGGCGCGGGCATCGAGACGTATCGCGTTGGTATTCAGCATACGTTCCATCATAGTCTCAACCTCCCCAGCAGCTTCCCCGCTGTTCCAGGGGCCGACCTGCAGAATTGGCAAGCACATAACTGGCGGTTACCAGGGGCGCGGTGATGGCGCATTCATACTTTCCCTACAGCATACGGCAAGGCTCTACATATCTGCTACCTCAATAGGGTGCGATATGGCACGAAATATGGATATGGCGCAGGATATGGCACAAAAAGTATCCGACTTTTGCCCAATCTCGATGCTGGCAGCCATTTTGACGCGGCCGCCCCTTCCCATTGCCCATCCCCATGCGGTAACGTGGATGTGGGCATGGTCAAGGACTTGGGGCCGTCATCCCTCATTGCGAGCTTCGGGCGAGCTTCGGGCGAGCTTCGGCCTTTTCTGGTATTTGACAGCTCCATCGAGTCCTGGAATGCACGCACTGGTTCGTGGCCTGAAGGCCACGGCTCATCCCAACGGGCGAACGAGGTCGTACCCAATCGCCTGGTTACACAGCAGTACGGCCAGGAGCGACCAAACACCATGCGTCTCTGAACAACAAGGAGTATCACCCGTGGCAAAACGCCTGCCGCTCACTTCCGACGACTTCTGGGAACTTGCCTTCATCACCGAGATGCGACTCTCACCTGATAAACGCCGCGTGGTGTATAGCCTCCAGCGCAACGACCGCGCCGCCAATGAACGTCGCTCGTCGCTCTGGCTGCTCGATCTCGTGACCGGAGCCACTCATCAATTGACTCTCAGCGGCAAGAGTGATACCAGCCCACGCTGGTCGCCCGATGGCGCGCAGATCGCCTTCATCCGTCAGCGCACCGCAGATGATGGTGAAGGTGCGCAACTCTGGCTGCTGCCAGCCGACGGCGGCGAAGCTCGCCAACTCACCCATATGCGACGCGGCGCAAGCGCGCCCTTCTGGTCCGCCGATGGCGCGTGGATTGGCTTCGAGAGCGAAACCCGCGAGGGCGAAGAAGCCATCCTCACTGCGCCGCTGGATGCTGAAACCCGTGAGCGCGAGAAGAAGGACGAGGCCGAGCGTCCGCGCATCGTCACACGGCTGCAATATCGCTGGGATGGCAAGGGCTACTTCGAGGGCCGCACCCATCTCTTCCGCACGCTGCTGGATGACGGGCAACAAGGCATAGTGCGAGTCGAGCAGTTGACCGATGGCGACTATGACGACGAGGAGGGCGCCTGTTCGCCGGATGGGCGCTATCTCGCCTTCGTCAGCGACCGCAGCGACGAGCGCGACGCCAACATGACCAGCGACCTCTGGCTGCTCGACCTCACTACCCACGAGCTACGCCGCCTCACCGCTGGCGCCCATGCCGTCGCCCAGCCGGCCTGGTCGCCCGACGGCGGACGCATCACGTACCTTGCCACGCCCCAGGTACACAAGCATTCGGTCTACAATGTCGCGCTGATGGTGGCCGACCGTGAGAACGGCGCATCGGTCAACCTGCTGGCGGGGCTGGATGAGAGCGCGGAGAGCGGCCTCTATAACGACACTCCCGGCCCGCATGCCAGCGCGCCGATCTGGTCCGCTGACGGGCAAGCGGTCTACTTCCTGGCGCAGCGGCGCGGCGCGGTTCACCTGCTGCGCGCCTCCGTCACAGGCGGTGGGCTGACCAGCGTGCTATCCGGCGACGACGCGCACATCGAGCAGGTGGCGCTGGCGCTGGGCGAGGAGCGCATCCTGGCGCTACGCTGCGATCCTGTGCGCCCGTGGGACATCTGGGAGTATCGTCAAAGCGCACCCGGCCAGCACAAGACGCAGCAACTCACCAGCGTCAATGGCGACTTGCTGGCGGCCCGCGCACTCGCCGCGCCCGAACGTTTCACGTACCGCTCGTTCGATGGTCAGGAGATCGAGGGCTGGCTGTATCGTCCCACAAACAGACGCAACGGCACGCACGATGCGCCACTGGCGCTGAAGATCCACGGTGGGCCGCACGGCGCCTATGGCGAGAGCTTCTATCTCAGCGTGCAGATTCTGGTGGGCAAGGGCTACGCCGTGCTCTACACTAATCCGCGCGGCAGCACCGGCTATGGCGAGCAGTTCGCGCAGGCGTGCGACCACGACTGGGGCGGCGGCGACTACCGTGATGTGCTGGCGGGCGTGGATGCGGCGCTGGCGCAGGGCGGACTGGATGGCGAACGGCTAGCGGTCTTTGGCGCCAGCTACGGCGGCTACATGACCAACTGGATCGTTGGGCAGACGGATCGCTTCAAGGCGGCGGTGACGGTGAACAGCGTCACCAACCTGCTCACCAGCTTCGGCACGGGCGATATAGATAGCGTCTGGGCCGAGGGCGATTATGGCTGGCCGTGGGAACGCGAGGCGCAGTACCGCGAACGGTCGCCGCTGACCTATGCCGCGCGCATCACCACGCCACTGCGCATCATTGCGGCCGAGAACGACTATCGCTGCCCGATCTCACAGAGCGAGGAACTCTACACCTGGCTCAAGGTGTTGGGTAAGGTTCCGGTGGACTTCGTGCGCATGCCTGGCGCCAGTCACGGTGTCCAT
>JBDTAI010000261.1:0-5010 GCA_039924685.1 Ktedonobacterales bacterium | reverse complement strand
GCCCCGGCTGGATGTGCGCTCGCTCTGTATCATCCGCGAGACGTTGGCGTACCACTCCGGCCTCAGCGATTTCGCCTTCGCCATGCAGGGGTTGGGAAGCGGCGCGATTACTCTGACCGGGACACTCAACCAGCGCGAACACTATTTGCCAGATGTCATCGCTGGCAAAGAGATCGCCGCCTTCGCGCTCTCCGAACCGGAGGCAGGCTCCGACGCCGCCGCGCTGACGACCGCCGCCACCCGCGATGGCGAGGGCTACCGACTGAATGGTGTGAAGACCTGGATCTCCAATGGCGGCATTGCCGACTTCTACACGGTATTTGCCCGCAGCGAAGACACGCCAGGGCCAAAAGGGATCAGCGCGTTCGTCGTCCCGGCGACGACGCCAGGGCTGACCATCACCGAACACATCCCCATGATGGCGCCACATCCGTTGGCCACGCTGCGCTTCGAGGAGTGCTACGTGTCGGGTAACGCGCTGCTAGGCGTACCAGGGCAGGGGTTTTCGCTGGCCATGCAGACGCTCGACATCTTCCGCTCGTCGGTGGCCGCCGCCGCGCTTGGCATGGCGCGCCGCGCGCTGGACGAGGCGCTGGCGCACGCGACGCGGCGACGGATGTTTGGCCGCACGCTCGCCGAGATGCAACTGACCCAGGCGAAGCTGGCCGACATGGCGACCGCAATCGAGGCCGCCACGCTGCTGACCTACCAGGCGGCGTGGCTGCGCGACATCAAGAGAGTATCTGCCACACGCGAGGTGGCCATGGCCAAGATGACGGCCACCGAGTCCGCCCAGAGTGTGATTGACGCCGCTGTGCAGATGTTCGGTGGGCTGGGCGTCACACATGGTCAGGCGGTCGAGCGGCTGTACCGCGAGGTACGCGCGCTCCGCATTTACGAAGGCGCCACCGAGGTACAACACCTGATCATTGCTCGATCACTGTTGAAAGAGGGGAACAATGAGTAGTTCTGCGCATGTAGACACCTTTGTACGCGATAATCTGCCCCCACGCGACCAATGGCCCGACTTTCTCTTCACCATCCCGGAGGTTCAGTATCCCGATCAGATCAACTGTGTGGCCGAGTTGGTAGACGTCTGGGTGTGGCGCGGGCATGGGGCTGCGCCCGCAATCTCCGGCGCCAGTGGCATGCTGACCTACTGGCAGTTGCAGGAGCAGATCGATCAGGTAGCGCACGTCTTGACGGCGGAGATGCAGCTCGTCCCCGGCGCCCGCGTGTTGCTGCGTAGCGCGAACAACCCGATGATGGCGATCTGCTGGCTGGCCGCTGCCAAAGCCGGGCTGGTCATCGTCGCCACCATGCCACTGCTGCGTGAGAAAGAGTTGAGCGAGGTGATCGAGAAGGCGCAGATCTGCGCCGCCCTCTGTGATACGCGGCTCGGCGCCGAGTTGCTGGCCGCGCAGCAGCTTCATCCCATCCTGAAACAGATCGTCATGTTCACCGATGACGCGCCCGATGGACTCGAGGCGCGGATGGCGGCGTATCGCCAGCCGTTCACGGCGGTAGACACCGCTGCGGATGATCCCGTCTTGATCGCCTTTACGTCCGGCTCGACGGGCAAGCCCAAAGCGACGATCCACTTCCACCGTGACATCCTGGCCATCTGCGACACCTTCCCCAAATCGGTTGTGGGACTGAGGGCTGACGATGTGTGTATCGGTACGCCGCCGCTGGCGTTCACCTTTGGCCTGGGCGGGCTGTTGCTCTTCCCGCTGCGGGTGGGCGCGTCCACCGTGCTGCTGGAACGCTTCACGCCTGAGAGCATGCTAAGCGCCATCCGCGACTACGGAGTCACCACCGTCTGGACGGCGCCGCTCTTCTATCGCCAACTGGCCGGGCTGGTCAACGGCCAGACGCCACCCACGCTGCGCGCCTGTGTCTCCGCAGGCGAGATGCTGCCTGCCTCCACATACGAACTGTTTCACGAGGCGACAGGCATTCAGATCATCGATGGCATCGGCTCGACCGAGATGCTCCACATCTTCATCGCGGCGGCAGCCGACAATGTGCGCCCCGGCGCAACCGGCGTGCCGGTCCCTGGCTACGAGGCGCGCGTGATCGACGACGACGGCCAGCCATTGCCTGCCAATCAGGTGGGGCGGCTGGCGGTGCGGGGGCCGACGGGTTGCCGCTACATGGCCGACGAGCGCCAGCAAACCTATGTGCAGCAGGGGTGGAACCTGACCGGCGACGCCTATCTGGTGGATGACGACGGCTACTTCTGGTTCCAGGCGCGCACCGACGACATCATTGTCTCCGGCGGCTACAACATCGCCGGGCCAGAGGTGGAGAATGCGCTGCTCGAACATCCCTCCGTCGCGGAATGCGCTGTCGTCGGCGCGCCCGACCCTGAGCGGGGGACGATCATCAAAGCGTTCGTCGTTTTGAAGCCAGGTTATACGGGCGACGAGGCGCTGGCGCAGACGTTGCAAGCGTTCATCAAGCAGCGCATCGCGCCGTATAAGTATCCGCGCGCCATCGCGTTCTGCACGACCCTGCCACGCGCCGAGACGGGCAAGCTGCAACGCTTCCGCCTGCGCCAGCCAGAACAGCCAGAACAGGCGGTGGCCAATGAGTAACGGAGACACCGACGGACACCTACAAGAGCAGGCGATAGACGCATCTGATTGGCGTATTCTTCAGCCGTCGGGGTGGCCGCGTCCTAGCGGCTACTCCCCTGGCGTGGTCGCAGCTGGCCGACTGGTCAGCGTCAGCGGTCAGATTGGCTGGGATGAGCGTGGGCGCCTCACTGCGCAGGATTTCGTTGGGCAGGCCAGCCATGCGCTCCGTAACATCCTGGCGATTCTCGCCGAGGCGGGCGGTGGGCCAGAACACATCGTGCGCCTGACCTGGTATGTCGTGGATACACGCGAGTACCTGGCCTGCGGGCGCGAGCTGGGCAAGGCGTATCGAGCGATCATGGGCGCGCACTATCCGGCGATGACGGCGGTGCGGGTGGCGGCGCTGATCGCGGATGGCGCGCGCGTGGAGATCGAGGCGACGGCAGTCGTGCCATAATCTCACACGTCGCTGAAAGGTAGCTATCCCACAACTGACTGAGGCTTGGCTAGACTTTATCCAGTTGAAGGAAGGGATGGAGGTAACTATTTGGGCAATGTCACATTTCATGTCGTGTCCCGGGAATGTCGTGAGTGTCGTCGGCGCATGGCAGTGCAGCACGCTGCATGAGACGCAACAAGGCGTTCCGACTGGCCCCCCTGGTGGTCAGCTGCAAATGGCAGACGAGTCGCCGCCCCGCTTGTCCACCGAGCGCGAAGCCCACCGCCTCTAATCGCTGCTGCAATGCTGGTGTTCGTCGTTGGTAGCACGGGGCAGACTCCGGGAGCCGCTCGCGAAAGGTTCGGCGTGAGCAGGCCGGGTTGAGACAGCGATAGCGCCGCGCATGTAGGCGCACACAGACGGGGACAGATCCGACCGGCAAATCGGTGAGCATGCGAGTGAAGCGACTATGGACCCGTCGCGAGCGCTGCTGACAATTGGGACACCGCGAAGTGTGACGGGTGGATGAAAGCTCTAGGGTCAGTTGCTGCTCCGCGACGGCCATACTGTCCAAGTGGAAGGTAGCCCAGTGGGGAAAAACGCGCGAGAGGAAGGAAGCGAGGTGCACGATGAAACTCCAAGGAAATAGCACGAGGTGGTACGGGCAGTCGCCCCTGTTGTTCTACCACTTTACCGCCCATTTCGCAGCACCGCATTTGGACAAGAACCAATTTTATCCCGGCGTTAACACATCTAGCTCCGTCGGTCTCTGCCCCGTGTTCCCTGCGCCGCTAACCGCCCCAGGACAGGGCTCGTCGAGCGTTTCTGCGAGGAGTTGCCCGTGTCGCACCATTTTCAAGCAGTAGAGCCCAAGATAGTCATGCTAGGCAATATGAGCCATTTGCTTCTACAGCATGCTATCCCAGCACGTTGAAGAAACCTTCGAGCTGAGGCGCAGTTAGCGCCACTGGATCCCATCCATGCGCCAATCGCAGCAAAATCGTCGCAAACAGCTCTGCTTCCTGCTCTTCTCGGCGGCCTGCCACCGGTGTAGGGAGCGGAGAAATGTGTAATGCTCCATCAGGTTGACGAGTCGCCAGCGGAAGATGACCCAATTGGAGGTGCGCCATCTCGTGGTAGACGGCCCGCTCGATCCTTGATTCATCAGTCGTTTGGGCGACCAATAGTGTTGCAGCCAGTTCCCGATATTGATGTGGTTTATGCTCATCTGTTCTACCATCTGGCGCGGGACGTGCAACCACGACCAACCGGGCGAACGTACCTTGCGGCTGAGATGTTGTCCTGATGTCTATATGGATGCACGGATCAGAGCGGATATATGCGCTCCGCACAGCATGCACATAGGTAGCCCAGGAGAAAGGCGCGGAGAGGTGGGAGTCTTGCAGCGAGCGTAGGAGGTAGCTGCGAATTATCTCGTGGGACCATGAAGGAATGGTGGCTGATGCAAACGCATCCTCATCATGTTGGATGGTAGACGACGTGCGGTCCTTCGTCTCTCCAAAGAGGCGCTTACGAAGGGCGTCGTGCCAACGCTTCCTGGTCGTGGTCGATGAGTTTCAGAGTATCCTGGGCGTGGACTACGCGGCAATGCTCTCCGAGCTGCGCAAGTTTGGCGGCACGTTCGCGCTGGCCACCCAGGCGCTCACGCATCTCGACGCGCTCGATCCGACGCTGCGCCCCACCGTTCTGGCCAATGTGGATGCGCTGTATGCCTTTGCGGTCAGCGCTGACGATGCACGTACTCTCACTCGTGAACTGGACGAGGCGGTGGATGTGACCGATCTCATCAATCAGGACGACTACACCTGCTACGCCAAGCTCACGCTACAAGGTAAACGCCTGCCCGTCTTTTCCCTGGCGCTTGATCCGCCAGACAGGGGTGAAGATGATCACGCCCAGTATCTCCGCCGCCGTGCGCAGGTACGCTATGCGCGTCCACTCTCGGAGGTGGACGCGGCCCTGGCGAGG
>JBDTAI010000260.1:0-7421 GCA_039924685.1 Ktedonobacterales bacterium | reverse complement strand
CTTCGGCGTCAATGCCGTACATCCGGTGGTGACGGCGATGAAGTATTTCGCCGACGACTTCGCGGCGCATCTGGATGGCCGCTGCCCAACCAACACCTGTGAGCCGGTGCGCGCCCATCGCTACGTCACCAAACACGTACTCTAACCAACCGACATAGACACCAACACACACATAGCGGACCGTGCCAGAGAGTTGAGGAACATTCATGGCGATCACGATTCGTGATGACGCGACGACCGCCCAGGGGGGGGCGTCCTTCCCGCGCAACGAGTTCGGCCAGCCGTCGTTCGATGTGACGATTGATGGCCGGACATTGCGCGCCTATGAGGGGCAGACCATCCTGAGCGTCGCCATTGACAATGGGATTCTAGACATCCCGAATCTGTGCAACGACGAGAAGCTCGAACCGACCTCCGCCTGCCGTATGTGCCTGGTGGAGATCGAGGGGGCGGAGCGCCCGTTGCCATCCTGCAACACGCCCGCCGCGCCCGGCATGGTCGTTCGCAGCACATCGGACCGGCTGACGCACATCCGCCGCACCAACCTGGAGATGATGCTGTCGGACCACAACGCCTATTGCCAGCCGCCCTGTCAGGTGGGCTGCCCAACGCATATTGACATCCCCGGCTACCTGGAACTGATTGCGAAGGGGCAGAGCCGCGAGGCGGCGCGTCTGGTCAAAGAGGTGCTGCCCTTCCCCTATATCCTCGGCCTCACCTGCCCGGCGCCCTGTCAGGAGGTCTGCCGCCGTGGGCTGGTCGAGGAAGAGATCGCCATCTGCCGCATGCACGGGTTCGCCGCCGAGCAGTGTATGGACGACCCACCAACCCCCTGGGTGCAGGAAGCTCCCACCGGCCAGCGCATCGCCGTCGTCGGCGCCGGTCCCTGTGGCCTGACCGCCGCCTACTATCTGGCGCTCAAAGGCCATACCTGCAAGGTCTATGACATGCAGCCGCAGCCCGGTGGCATGCTACGCTATGGCATCCCCGAATATCGCCTTCCGAAAGATATGACTGACCACGAGTATGAGGGCGTCTGGAAGCTGGGCGTGGAGGCGCAGTATAACGTCAAGCTGGGCGTTGATTTCACGGTTGACGACCTCTTCAATGAAGGCTTCGATGCCGTTTATCTGGCAATTGGCGCGTGGACCTCGAATGAACTGGGCCTTGAAGGCGAAGACAATCCAGGCGTGATCAACGCCATCACCTACCTGATTGACAAGACGACTGGCCAGCCGGTGCCGGTAGATGACAGCAAAGAAGTCGTCGTGCTGGGCGGCGGCTTCACCACCTTCGACTGCACCCGCACCTCGCTGCGCCTGGGCGCAAAGGTCCACACGGTCTATCGCCGTGGCCGCAAAGAGATGACCGCCACCTTCGAGGAGGTGGAGGACGGCGAGAGCGAGGGAACCGACCTGCAACTCTTCGCCGCCGCCAGCGCGCTCAAGATTGAGAACGGCGTGCTGAAGGGTATCGAGTTCCAGAAGATGAAGCTTGGCGAGCCGGATGCTTCGGGTCGCCGCCGTCCGGTGCCGATCCCCGGTAGCGAGTATGTCATCAACTGCGACACTGTGATTCCCGCGTATGGCCAGAAGCCGGACACCAGTGTGCTGCCCGCCGAGTCGGGTGTGAAGTGGTCGAAGCGTTCGACCATCGAGACCGACCCCTATAACTTCATGACGGCGCGCAAGGGTGTCTTCGCGGGGGGCGACGCGGTGATCGGCGCCTCGACCATCATCCAGTGTGTGGCGCAGGGCAAGCTGGCTGCGCGCTCGATTGACGCCTACCTCAACGGCGAAGACATGACTGAGGTTTCGCGCCGCATCGAGACTGAGGAGCGCAAGCCCGACCTCTTCGACATCGTGCCGTATAAACCGGTCGAGCCGAAGGTCAAGATGCCCATGCTGCCCTATGAAGACCGCGCGCGCAACTTCCACCTGATCGAACTGGGCTACACGCAAGAGCAGGCCGAGCGCGAGTCGGCTCGCTGCCTGCAATGCGCCTGTCCCGCGGCGGGTCAGTGCGATCTGCAGAAGTACAGCATCGAATACAACCTGGAGGACAACAGGTTCCACGACGGCGAACCGACCGATTACCATGACTACACCTTCGATATGTCGCACAGCTTCATCCTGCGCGACCCGAACAAGTGCATCAACTGCACGCAGTGTGTGCGCGTCTGTCATGATGTGATCGGCCCGAACTGCTATGGCATGTTTGGCAAGGGCTTCGATACCATCGTCTCGACGCCATTCAATGTCTCGCTGCATGCCACCGACTGTGTTTCGTGCGGCGCGTGTGTGCAGGTCTGCCCCACCGGTTCGCTGATGATGGCCGAGCGCGAACTGATCCGCTGGGACTTCGCGCTCGACAGGTGCATCTTCTGCGGCGACTGCGTAGAGGTCTGCCCGCACGGCGCCCTTGGTGAGACACCCAACTTCGAGCTGTCGTTCTACAACCGCTTCGGCCAGGACATCAACATGCCGATGCAGGATGTCGCGCGGGCGCCGTCGTTCCTGGTGCGCCAGCGGGTGCCGCGCCGTAAGGGGGAGAGTCTGGAGGGGCCGAATCCGCTAGTACGACCACTGCCCGCCCGCCCTATCCGCGAATAAGACGGGATGTTTCTTCCGGGGTGGTCGGCGCATGCTTCGGCCACCTGCTGTATGTGCGCCTTGCGCTGTGAGAGATTTGCGGCTGTTACAGCGTATCGTATACGTGAGTGTCAGGTAGCGTGTATGTAGGAGGCTGGGAAGCGCGCGAGAGGGGCAAACGGCATAGTTCTTGCTTCATTTCACCTCATCGCAGCCACGCAAACCAGCGCCCTATTGACAGATGTATTGACAGTCATGTGACAGTCACGGCAGCGTAACATCGAGCGGCGATACGACGTACTACAGGGTAGTGAACACGGCAAGCGGCAGGAGGAGCGATACGAGCGTCGTACTCCCAGTACCCCCACATGCCAATGTGGTTGATGTGGTTACGCGCCGTCACTTTTAGCAAGGTAGCTCGTTATCACTAACGGGCGCCTGTTCGCCCGCCCAAGCCGCTCATCGCAGGGTGAGCAAACAGATTGCCGCATGGGATCGCTGGTGATCGATCTCCGTGCGGCAGAACGCCACAACAGAGTTGAGGTGACATGACGATGACCAGTGTGTTGAACGACGACCGGATCGCGCGGGCGCTCGATCTGCTTGACAATCGTTTCGACAACGACATCGAGGAGTCGTTCCCGACATTGGAGGAACGCATTCTGGCACAGGCGCTCGAAAATGTCGAACGCGCCGAACACTGTCTGCGTCAAATCCAGCAACTGGTCGGTGATGTCGCACTGGCGACCAGTCGCTAGAGGTCTACGCTGATGACCACATTGCTGCTGGTGATCACACTCGCAGCAACTGCTTTTGATGGCGCGCTCGCTGGCGCTAGCCTTGACCAGTCAATCAAGCAGTTACCGGCCCGACGCCGCATCGGGGCGGTGGCATTTAGCGTCTATAGCCGCGCCGCTGATCTGGGAAATGGGATTCTCTGGTATGCCATCCTCGGCATCGGCGCCGCCCTGCTCACGATTGCCGCCGCCGTAACGTACTTCGTCGCCGGGCGCCCGTTTGCGCAAACACTCCCCGTCTTGATCGCGGCGATCCTCTCGGTGTTGCATTCGTTGGCGACCTCACAGGCGGCTCCGACAAACTTCAAGCAGCGCACAGTAGCCGACGACGAGGCGGCACTGACGGCAATCTTTGACAGGTTTGATCGCTGGCAACGGGTGCGGTCGGTCTTGCAGGTAGCCACCTTCATTGCGATGCTCTGGGCGCTGTTCGTCCTCTATTGAAGGGCTGTAAGCAAGCCGCCGCACCTAAGCAACGCGGTGAATCTCGGTTCATCCATCAGTATCAGGTGAATGTGATTCAGTCCGTGCGAGGATGAGCGCCAGGGCGCGGCGCGCGATCTCCACCTCGTTCTCGTGCGTGAGGCGCTGGCACGCCTCCTCGATGTGGAACCAGGCGGCCTCATCATATTCATGATCGTGCAGCGCGACATCGCCACCAGTGGCTTCCATCAGATAGTGGAAGACCTCTTTTTTGTAGCGCACCCCTTTGCGCGTGAACCAATACTGAATCGCGCCCACCTCCGCGACGATGCGCACAGTTAGCCCGGTCTCTTCCTGCACCTCACGGATCGCCGTCGCTTCGCGCGTCTCACCATCGGTGGGTGTACCCTTGGGCAGCGTCCAGACTTGTTCGCGGGGATAGCCGACCAGCGCCACCTCGATCATGCGTGGCGTCGCAGGCGTCGCATCGGTGGTGGCTTCGGCGGCGCCAGCGCCATGTGCCCGCTGATCATCTACCGGATCAGATGCGGACGGTGGAGTCGGTTGTGAGGGCGCTGCACTGAGGCGATAGACGACGCCACCAGCGGAAAAAGCGTGAATAACGCGCGATCTGGTCATCCGGAAACGCCAACTTCATCATACAAGAGGGTCCAGCAACGCAGTCTGCATCACAGGTGGTTCGCATGTTCCACCTGCGAGACGCGCAACGAGTCAGCCGACGCCGCGACGACAGTCACATGCGCCACCAGGCGATTGTGACAGACCGAGGCCCGCCTGCGCAGGATAGGCGATAGCGCAAAGCATGCCATATGCGCCAACCACAGGCTTCAGCCCGCACAGGCGCCGCAGATGCAAGCGCGCGCTCGATGTGTCTCTGACGTATCTCCCCGCCTGCCTCAGACGGCGGCGACGCGGTTCTTCTCGCGGTTGACCCGCAATATCTTGAGCAGATACTGTTCGGAGTTCAGGTAGTAGGGGTTGCGCTTGATGAACTTGCCAACGACGGCGATGGGATGAAGCTTGAGCATCTCGACCACCAGCACGCCGGGGAGTTTGGAGTAGTCGTAGTGCATCAGCGCGATGATGGGGGCATTCTGAAAGGTGAATACAGCGTCGGAGGCGGCTTCGTACTTGAGGATTTGCTCCGGAGTGGCGATTCCATCCGTCAGCCAGGTCATATCCATCGAAACACGGACGGCTTTCCAGTCTTCACGGAGCGCCTGGGCGATAAATGTCTGATGCGTGGAGAGGAGATGATAGGGATCAAAACGCTTGCCAACCAGCAGATCGTCACGGTCCGAGATGAAGATCAGTTGGCCCGATTGTATGGCGGCTGGCACATCCACGCCGCTCCTGGCCAGCGCCTCTTCCATATCGCGCACCGAGGCAAGGGCGCCTGCGAAAAGACATTTCTCGTGTTCGGCGAGACCAGCTTCAATCAGGCGCGCAGTGACTCCACTGATCTCACCCACCTTGTTATAGAGTTGCAGGATATGTGAACCCGGTGGAATACGCTCTGATTTACCCTCGACGCTCAAATCCATCTGATAACCTCCGCTCTCTGCTCTGCGAGGGCCACGGGGCATACACAGGCCACTACAGAATCATTACTGTGGCGCAACGGCACGAGCCAGCGCTGTAACGCGCCAGATCGCACTGTAGGCGCCATGTTCAGGTATGCCATGTCCAGCCGTGTGCAACAGACTCACTACCTGGAGCCGTGTTGTGATGGCGCCTGGCGCCACTGTTTACCTTTGCTATACCATAGCACACAGAACACACGCGGTCGTCAAGCCACCAGCCTGCTATTGCGCATTCTGCTCCCCCGGCGTTTGCGGCGAATAATGCCGTGATCGCGTGGCGCACAAAAAAGGCTGCATCACAGAGGGAATGGACCAGGGCATGCGCAGGACCAGATGGCTGGTTGTGCCGCAAGCGTGTGAAGACGTATGCAGACGCCCGAACATATTGCTCACTGTGTGATACAATCGCAGAGAGAACATATCAAGGCGTCAGACTGGGTCTGCCTGACGGCGTCTTGGGTTGAGTATAGGCATGAGCATGGCGCGCTGTCAAGGCGGCAAGCGGATTGACGCAACACTATACAGCCGACCATTGTGCAGACGCTGGCATCGGCCTCGGGCATCGGCGGCTTGTGATTGTCATGTCGTTCATCGCTGCCCGTACCCGTTTTCGCTGCCAGCAGGCGGAAATCGTTCTGCTGGCGCCTGTTCTGCTAGAGTGCCTGTAGGGTAGTCTGGTAGCCGCTATCTGCAACCTGCTCGTGTCTATCGTCTCGTTGCCGTTGTCCCTGGCCGCGCAACTGAGGTGCGACCGAAATGCAATTATGGCGCTGTCTGGCGCCAAGGGGGTTACGCATGTCTTCTACACAACCGAACTCCTGGACCCGTTTCTCGAATGTCTGGCTGGGTTTCGTTACACCGGCGCCAAGCCAAAACACCAGCGTCAAGCCGCACATTCGCTGGTGGGCATTGGTGCTGGGCATCATCGGCATCGGGTTGGGCATCTGGTCGTCATTCGCCACCAACACCGGCATTGTCGACGCCCAGCTCTATGTGGCGGCCATTGCGACGATGTTCTTGTTGATCATTGGCCTCGCCGGCCTGACACGCTTCGTTCTCGATGTGATCACCACACGCAGCGAGCGCGGCGCCCCGATCAAAGAACCACAAGTCTAGCGAGAATTATGCCGAGGGATACACTGCCAGGCAGCTCTTGCGACTTGCTTCACGGTACAACCCCTCGCGCACCTCACAGTGTTCCGCTGAAAACGTTGTGTGACGCCAACCATGCGTTGCATGACGTTTTTGCGCGTCTCGCTCTCACCGGATTGCCTCAGCAGACTGTCAACCCCTACCGCGCTATCCCCTGGCAACCCCTTGCATATGCAGCACAGATGCCACATAATCTGAGGCGGCAGGCGCCTATTGGGTATGTGAGCGCAAGTCCTTTGCGCAGCGAGAGGGGCGGCAGATGATTTTAGTGACAGGCGGAGCAGGCTTCGTGGGCAGTCGCGTGGCGACGCGGCTCGTACAGCAGGGCGAGACACCGCGTGTGCTGGTGCGCGATGCGGCGAAGGCCAGGCAACACCTGCCGACCAGCGGTGTTGAGTTTGTGATCGGCGATACGACACAACCCGATACGCTGCGAGCCGCCGTCACAGGGGTGGATACCATCATCCACTGCGCCTTCATCACCGCTGACCGCAAGCAGGGACCGGGCGTCAACTATGCGGCTACCAATGTCACCGGCACAAACAACCTGATCGCCGCTGCCAAAGATGCAGGCGTGCAACGCATCGTTGAGATGGGTGGTCTTGGCACACGACCCTCCACCCCCGGCTCCTACATGCAGGGGCGCTACGAGGCGGATGAGGCGCTCAAACACAGTGGGCTGGCGTGGTCGATCCTGGGGCCGTCGATCCAGTTCGGCCACGGCTCGGCGTTCTTCAACGGACTTGCGGGCCTGATCAAGAGCGTGCCGCTGGTGGTTCCGGTGGTGGGTAGTGGCAAGCTCCAGTTCCAGCCGATCTGGGTGGAAGATACCGTCACCTGTATTCTGAAGATGG
>JBDTAI010000259.1:0-3502 GCA_039924685.1 Ktedonobacterales bacterium | reverse complement strand
CGGCGGCAATGTGAGTGTGACGGTTGCCATTCCAGCGAATATGGCGCCCAACAACTACTACCTCACCGTCGTCTCGGCGGATGGCGGCCAAGGGACATTGCCCACACTGGTCTCTAACAGCGTGCCTGTCACGCTTGGCGCAGCGCCGACACCTACTCCGACCGTGGCGCCCAGCCCCACACCCGCGCCCACGGCGACGCCAGGTAACACAGGTAGCGCCGGTCCGGGCGCAGGGGCCATCGTGGCGCTGATTGGCCTGAGTGGTCTGAGCATCATCCTCTTCATCATGGGAGTGGCGCTGCTAGTCTCCGCCGCCGCAATTCCCCGCCCCGGCGCGTAACGAAAGAAGCGAGGCGCTGCATGCAACTGGAGTCGTTGCCCACGCCCGTCGCCGAGATGTTGGCGCGGCTGGCGGCTCCGCCCCGGCTG
Source organism: Ktedonobacterales bacterium (assembly GCA_039924685.1). Classification (GTDB taxonomy): domain Bacteria; phylum Chloroflexota; class Ktedonobacteria; order Ktedonobacterales; family JADMIN01; genus JBDTAI01. Next base: position 3,073 of record JBDTAI010000259.1, on the reverse strand, counting down.
GTGGCGCATCTGCGGCTCGTCCATGATCTTGCCTGCCAGCTCATCGAGCGCCTTGACGCCGCGTGGCCTGCACTGATCTATGATCGCGCCGCAGTTCGCTTTGGCGCAGCCACGCATGACATCGGCAAGATTCTCCACCCGAATGAGTTGGCAGGTCCGGGTCATCAGCATGAAGCGTCGGGCGAGGCGCTGCTGCTGGCGCAGGGTGTGAGCGCGTCGGATGCCCGTTTCGCCCGCACACATGGCATGCGCGGCGAACAGATCGTTATTCTGGATGATGCGCTGGTGGCGCTGGCCGATAGCTGGTGGCGCGGCAGGCGTGATGAGGCGCTCGAAACGACCATCTGCCAATTGATCGCCATGCAGACACATACGCCACAATGGCGTATCTTTCTCACGCTGGACGAGATCGCCACCGATCTCACCGCCGAGGCGGATGCGCGCCTGCGCTGGCAGAACCAGCACACTATCTAACGTCAGCTCTGGCTACTCAACCAGCAGGTTGTTGATGTTACTGCCGCTGGTGGTGAAGCTCCACAAAGATGCGCCATCTGTAGCCGAGAAGGCGAAGACCTGGTCGGTAAATGTGCTACAGAAGACGCTGGAACCGTAGAATTGCACACCGGTGAATTGCATGATCGAGGCGTTGAGGGTGCGCTGCCAGAGCAGAGTCCCCGTTCGTGGGTTGAGGGCCAGAAGCGCGATAGGCGCTGGCCCCGCAGTGACGAACAGCGTATTATCACTCGTGCCTGCCAGTTGCAGCTTCTCGTTGAATGGGAATGACCAGACCTGTTTCCCGTTGCTCGCATTGAGCGCGACGATCACCACAGTGCCGAGGATGTGGCCGTCGTTGGACACCGGCGCGACAGGCGCGTAGATCAACCCGTTGGCGACGAGCGCCGATTGCGGATAGGTGATACTCAGGCTTTTCGTCCAACTGATGGCCCCACTGGCGCTGTCGTACCGGCTCACTCCAGCGCCATTGACCACGATCAGCGATTGCCCATCCTGGCTATCCATGAACAGTGTTGCCGGGTCAGGATCAGGATACGAAGGATAGTGCGCGGTCCAGCGCGCAGCGCCGGTCTGCGCGTCGAACGCATACAGGCTGGTGTACCCCGCCGCATACACGACGCCATTCGCCACGAGCGGCGGTGCGTTGAACAGATCACCCTGCAGCGCATGCCGCCACTGGAGCGCGCCTGTAGCGGCGTCAAGGACATCCAGATCGCCGACATACGCGCCGGAACTGTGCATCGAGCCACCCAGCGTAATGTAGAGTTGCTTGCCAATCACGGTCATCATCGAAGTGGGGGGCGTAGTAGCATTGGGCGCGATCGGCGGCTGCTTGAACGGTTGCTGCCACAACACGACGCCCGTTTGCCCATTGACGGCGTAAAGCGTGTTGAACGTGCTGGTTTGTGTAGCGACCGCCATATACACGGCGCCATTGGCGGCGGCGAAAAGACCTCCTGAACTGCCCCCTGGCACATAGCCCGGCAATTGCCATTTCACAGCGCCCGTTGTCTTATCGAGTCCGTAGATGAAGCCGTCGCCGTTATCGCTGGCTGCCCCCGCGAAGAGCATGGCGCCATCCACACCCAGCAGGTAGCTGGCGTTGGCGAATGTCTGCTTCCAGAGGACTGAGCCACCATTGCTATGCAGGGCGTAGACCGTCGCGCCGCCAGTGAAGTAGAGACTGGGCGCCTGGTGTTGCGCAATCGCCGCCGTTGCCGTCTTCTGCACAATCGGCTGTTTCGCGTGTTTGCCGTTGAGCGCGAAGACATAGAAGCCTGTCGCCAGCAGCGCCACCACCAGGATCATCGCCGCCACGGGCGCCAGCATGCGGGTAAGTGGCGCCCGCCTGGGTGGACGCCCACTGCCACTACCTCCCAGTGTCGGCGCCATGCCGTCTGGCCCACCAGCGCCCAGCGCCTGCACGCGCCGTGTCACGGGCTGCTCGGAGGGAAGCTGGTTACGCCAGATACGTCCATCTTCGCTCAAGCTGCGATCCACCTGTCGCAATTCTGGCGGAAGAGTCGCTGGATCGCTGGAATCGCCTGGTTCGTAGGGTGTATGTGACATAGGGAACCCTGCACTTTCATGGTTTCGTGTTCAGGCCAACACTGGGAATAACATCCCTACCCGTTGGCGTCAGTGGTAGACGGTGTTGGCGCCGGGTGGGGCAAGCTGTTTGCGCAATGTTTCGAGTGCTCGGCGCAGGCGAGTACGGATGGTGGCAGGGGGAGCGTCGAGCATCTGGCCGATCTCGCTGGCGTCCATTCCGGCATAGTAGCGCAGCACAACAATCAGCCGAGCCTGCGGATCGAGCCGATTGACGGCCTGACGCAGATCGAGCGCGCTGGTGGGACCGCTGGCCCCAGGGTCGCCCTGAAGCAATCCCAACTCCGCCAGATCACCGAAACCGGCGCCCGGCTGGCTATCGGCGGGCAGTGGCTCCGTCAGGCGGAATGCTCGCCCGAAGGTTCCGCGCCGCCACTGATAGCAGACGTTGGCGGTGATGCGCAGCAGCCAGCCGCGTGTCGCCGCCTCGTCGCGTAGCGTCGGCCATGCCTGCCATGCGCGCAACGCCGCCTCTTGCGCGGCGTCCTCGGCCTCGGTGACGCCCACCAGCGCGGCAGCCATCCGCAGCATATCGCGGGTATGCGGGCTGACCAACGCCGTGAACCGACTCCGCTCCGCCATAGCTTCCGCCACCCCCTCCGCCTGATGATGTTCACCCAGCGCCGTCTCATGTGCCATGTGTATTGCTAGAACGATTCGCTGGGGGCTGAGGATGAAGCGTGTGTCTGCGCGCCGAACGCTTCTCCCTCTATTCAGAAGGATGCGCGGCGGACGTAAAGTGTTTCAGTGGGTTTCGTCTTATATCAGTCATTATGTCAAACCAGGCCGCGTCAGGATGCTCCAGACCGGCTACGGCAGTCACTAGATCGGTTTGAGCGGAGATGCAAAAGATGGAGGGGAAAACCTCATTCAGACAGGGACAGTCTCGGACGAATGCTCCGGAGCCTATCAACTGCGACTGCGCTGTGTAACTGGCATGCTGGCGCTG
>JBDTAI010000258.1:0-6778 GCA_039924685.1 Ktedonobacterales bacterium | reverse complement strand
GCCTCGATGCGCGGCACAACCCACCTCTACGCCGCCCAACCCGACGCCGACCGGCTGCCCCGCCGCATGACCGACGGCTCGTGTCAGGTCTACGGCTTTTCGCTGGCGAACGACTGCCAGACGGCGGCGCTGGCGCTGGCCACGACGACCAATCCCGGCGATGTCTACAGCCAGCTGGTTGGGTCGAGCCAATCGCGCAAGCTGACGGATATAAATGGCGCACTGCTTGGCGAGATCGAGCTGGCGCAGCCTGAAGAGATCAGCTTCCGTGGCCCCGATGGTTGGGAGATTCAGGGCTGGGTGCTGCGCCCGACCCGCGCCGCTCAGGGCGAGAAAACGCCCACGATCCTCGAGGTTCACGGCGGTCCAGCGGCGATGTACGGCTGGAGTTTCTTCTTCGAGTTCCAACTGCTGGCGGCGCGCGGCTACTCGGTGGTGTATAGCAACCCGCGCGGCAGCACCGGCTATGGACGTGTCTTTTCCGGCGCGGTGATCAACGACTGGGGCGGCAAGGACTACGAAGACGTGCTGGCGGGGTTGGATGCGGCGATTGCGCGCGGTGGCCTAGACGCCGACCGGCTGGGTGTGGCGGGGGGCAGCTACGGCGGGTTCATGACCAACTGGGCCGTCGGCCACAGCGACAGGTTCAAGGCGGGCGTGACGATGCGCAGCGTGGTGAATATGGCGACGATGTTTGGCGTCAGCGACATCGGCTGGTCACTGACGATAGACGAGCTGAGCGCCACCCCCTGGGACGACCTCACCCGTCTGATGCGCTTCTCGCCAATCACCTATGTCAAGGACATCCACACGCCACTGCTGATCCTGCACAGCGACAACGATCTGCGCTGTCCCATCGAGGAAGGCGAGCAACTGTTCAGCGCGCTCAAGTTCCTGGGCCGCGAAACCAAGTTTGTGCGCTTCGAGGGCCAGTCACACGACCTCTCCCGTACCGGCCATCCCCGCTCGCGGGTGATCCGCTTCAATGAGATCACTGGCTGGTTCGAGCGATTTGTGTGATCCGGACCTCACCCCCTGCCCCTTTCTCGACAGGGCTAGGGGCGTCAACGCGCCTATACTTCACAGCCGGGGCAGGGGCGCAAGTGGACTGGCGGCAGACGGTGATACCTGTCTGCCGCCAGTCCTGCTCTTTGTGATCACCTGCTCGTTGCGGCCAAAGGCGCGCTAGCATCGTGCGTCGCGCCTCTCCGATCTGGTCTGAGCAAGCTTCCGCTGACACAGCCGCACACGATGCGCGCGCTACGTCAGCTCGACGGGCTGGGCTTCGCTGATGACGCGCAACCCGGCGATTATGTCTCGATTCACTGGAACTGGGTGTGCGAAAAGCTGACGCCTTCAGCATTGCGGCGGCTCAATACCAACACGCGCCGCTACCTGGCGCTGGCCAACGAAACCCGCTAGCGTGGTTGCGTCGCAGAACCACACGTATCTTGGCATTCCCGCGCAGATACTTGCTATACCTGATCCGGCGGCACATATAGCCACCTTGCTGCTCTCTGGTGCGCGGCGCGGCATAGTCATCTCTCTGCTCGATGGTGACGAGGGAGGTGAAGGGGAGATCGCCGTGGGCGACCGGGTGATGGCGCATGCGAGATTTGCCATGAGCAGGAGCAGCGGAGCGGAGGCGCGTGAGACGCTGGCGATTCTGCAAGAGATGAGCGACGTTTTTCTGGGGGTAGGGTAGGACACAATGAGGGCTTCGTCATGTTATTTGACGCCTCCATCGGGCAGTGGATCCTGGGTGGTGGTTCGTGGCCTGAAAGCCACGACTCATCCCGGTCGGAGCCCTGATCAGCACCCAATCACGGGTCAAAGAACAACATGAAACCGGACGTGCAAGCTGCGGGGTCATGTGGTGGACTGATCGGGGGTGAGGGCACGGTGAATCCAGGCGGCATAGGCGGCATTGGCCGCCTGGATGGGCATGGGACTGATCTCGAAATCATCATCACCGACCTGTGCGCGGATAATGGCGCGCAAGTGTCCCAGGTGTTCGGGAAGGGTCCGGCACACGAGTAGTGTTTCGCGCGTCTCATGGATGCCCTCGGCGTCACGATACCAGGTGGCGACGGCGGGGAGAATGTTTGCGCCAGCGATACATTGCTTGACCAGCAGGGCGCGCACCAGCTCCTCCGCCGCGAAATGCGCTGGTACGGTGACTAGCGCCAGCAGATAGTCCATTGGTGCGCCTCCATCCACGCCATCCACGCCATCCACTCTATCAACTCTATCAACTCTATCAATTCTAACCGGGTTCAGGGCAGCAACAGGTGCAGATCGCCGAACTCGTGCCAGAGATAGCCGCCATCGAGCGCCGCAGTGTAGACCTTGCGCAGATGTGCGCGACTGGCGAAGGCTGCCAGCATGCTCAGATGTGAGGCATGCGGCTCGTGCCAGCCCGTCAGCAAGCCATCCACCGCGCGGATGCCGCGTTCTGGTGTGATGACCAGGTTGGTCCAGCCCTCACCTGGGTGAAGTTCACCGCGCGCATCGGTGACCGATTCGAGCGCGCGCACGACGGTGGTTCCAACGGCGATGACACGCCCACCTCCTTGCCGCGCAGCGGTGATCGCCGCGATAGTTGGCGCCGGGACACGATACCACTCCTCATACGGCGGCTCGTGATCTTCGAGACTGGCAACACCACAATGCAGCAACAGCGGCACGATCTGCACACCGCGCGCGATCAGTTCGGTGATGATCTCTGGTGTGAAAGCGCGTCCGGCGGAAGGCATCTCCGCACTGCCCGGCTCGGTGGCATAGACCGTCTGGTAGGCGCTGGTGGGCCACGCCTCATGAATGTACCCATAGCGGATCGGCTCTCCCCAGCATTCCAGATAATCCAGCCAGGGCAGCGGCAGATGCAGGGCGGCAAACCACAGGCGCGGCGCCGCCACAGTGACATCGGCGGGGTACGGGGCCAGCAGCGTCATGGTTCCCCCAGCCGGTAGTCGCAGCGTTTCACCTGGCCGACCGGTGCGCAGAGCAAGCGAGGCCACGCCATCCTGTTGGCGCAACTCGACAGTCCAGACTCCACCGGGCAGGCGCGTCGAGAGATGGACCTGAACCGCGGCGTCATCGTCGCGGGTGGCCGCAAGCGATGCCTTGAGCGTGCCGCTGGTGTTGATGACCAGCACGTCACCCGCCTGCAAGACCTTGGTGAGTGCGCGAAACTGTGTATGCTTGATATCATCGGTGCTGCGCCACGAAACGAGCATCCGCACTCCGTCGCGGCTAAGGCCGCGCGCTTCAGGCGGCGCAGTCGCCTCTAATTCCGGCGGCAGGATGAAATCAAGGATTGGTTCAGTCGCTTCAGATCGTTCGGATTGGGGATGCGCCATCGCCAATGCGTCTGGGCGCGTCAATAGCGCCTGGTCTTTACTCATCGGATGTATCCGTTGTAGCTGACAGGTCCGCGACACGATAGCGGCCACTGGGCAAATCACCCGCGATCAGCGTCAGCAATCCTGGCACACTCGCTTCTGGCAGGGGGCGGTCGCTGATGTCTTCACCTGGAAATGCCGCCTGGTGCATCTCTGTCCGCATATCGCCGGGATCGACCCAATATACATGCCAGTCGGGCTGTTCCGCCGCCAGCACATGCGTGAGTTGTTCGAGCGCGGCCTTGCTGGCCCCATAGCCACCCCAGCCGGGATACGCCTCCACCCCGGCGTCGCTGGTGATGTTGAGGACGCGCGCATCGGCGGCCAGCGCGGGCTGTAGCGTCTGCAAGAGCGCCAGCGGCGCGATGACGTTGACGGCGAAGACCTGCTGCAACGTCTCGAGGGGATAGTCCAGCAGTGCTGGCAGCGGGCTGGCGCCCAGCGAACTGGCGTTATTGACCACCAGTGTCAGTTCGCCAGCAGCGCGCGCGGCGGCGGCAAGTGCGCGTCGGTGTGCCGGATCGGCGATGTCGCCAGCCAGCGCGATAACCTCGGTAGCAGGCGACAGTTCATCCCGCACGCGCATCAACGCCTCAGCGCCGCGCGCATCGAGAATCAGACGCCAGCCGTGTTGCGCCAATGCCCGCGCCAGCGCGCGGCCCAATCCGCGCGACGCGCCCGTGATCAGAGCCGTAGAATGGGGTGTCGGTTTCATTGATGTCATAGTACGATTTCATCCTTTCCGCGAAGTTACCTGTTGATCATACGACGCAGACGATGGGAACGGATCGCCCTTCGGGGTAAAGCGCGACCTGTACAACAGGACAGGAGGGTGAGGACTGAGAGGGGAGAACAGAATTGAGAGGATAGATAACAACGGATTAGGCAGGCGAAAGTGGAGCGAGACCCTGTTGGGTGGCGAGGGCGACGACCTCAGTGCGGTTACCAGCGCCGAATTTACGCATTAACGACGAGACATGGAACTTGACGGTGCGCTCGCTGATCAGCAGTTCGCGGGCGATGGTTTTGTTGGCGTAGCCGTGCGCCAGCAGGTGCAGTACCGCTTGTTCGCGCGGTGTCAGTGCTATCGCCGTGTGAACGGGCTGACTGACGCGCCGCAACAATTTTGACGCAACAAGTGGCCCTAGCAGCGATCCACCCCCGTAGACGACGCGGATCGCGCGGAATATCTCGTCGCGTGGCGCCCCTTTCAGCACATAGCCCTGCGCGCCAGCCTGCACAGCGCCGAAGATGCGCTCGTCGGTATCGTAGGCGGTGAGGACAATGGCGCGGGTCGGCACGGTGGTGGTAGCAAGCTGCTGCAAGACCGCGACGCCATCCATCTTCGGCATCGCCAAATCGAGCAGCAGAATGTCTGGCTGCAACGTCAGCGCCTGTTGCACTGCGTCTTCGCCATCACCCGCCTCGCCGACAACTGTGAAATCCGCCTGGGTGCTGAGGATCGCGACGAGGCCATCACGCACAATCGGGTGATCATCGACGACCAGGATGCGGATCATCGTGGCGCCCCTAGTGGTATGTTGACGGTCAGACACGTTCCGGCGCTTGGCGAACTGGCGATCCGCAGCGCGCCGCCAAGCAGCCGCGCGCGCTCGTTCACGCCGATCAGGCCATAGTGACCCTCTGGGAGTTGCATCGCATCGAACCCCACGCCATCGTCGCGGATGCCGCAACGTACCTCGTAAGCGGTGATGGTGAGGCGGATGCTCACGCGCGTCGCCAGGGCATGCCGCAGTGTATTGGTGAGCGCCTCCTGGATGATGCGATAGATGCCTACCTCGATGCGCTGGGGCAGCGGTTGATTGGCGCCTGTGATGGCGACGGTCAGACGGGGCGGCGCTTGCCACTCGCGCGCCAGCGCACGAATCGCCTGCGGTAAGGACCGCCCTGCGAGCAGCGCCGCCCGCAGGTCCAGCACCGAGCGCCGCGCTTCCTCCAGATTGGCGCGATTCAGTGTCATCGCCCGCTCCAGTGCGGCGCGTGCCTGGGGCGCCGCCTCAGACTCCAGCAAGGCGTCAACGGTTTCCAGTTGCAGGGCCACGGCGGTCATGCCCTGCGCCAGCGTATCGTGTATCTCGCGGGCCAGCCGGTTGCGTTCCTCCACGGCGCCAAGCTGCATGCTGCGCGCAAAGAGTCGCGCCCGCTGGATGGCGATGCTAAGAAGATCGCCGACGGTGTGCAACAGTTGCAAATCTGCTGGCGAGAGTTCGCGCCATTCGGGGCTGGCGACGTTCAGCACGCCCAGCTTCTGCTCCTGCGCATAGAGTGGGATGCTGGCGTGGTAGCGCAGGCCGTCGGCTCCATCCACCAGACCTTTCAGGCGTGTGCAAGTGACGACGTTGACGTTGGCCGCCCCCGCCAGATCGCCGCTACGAAAGGTATCGAGGCAGTAGCACCAGCCTTCCATCCGGCGCGGATTGTTCGCCAGCGCAGGCGGCAGATTCAGTGACGCCGCCAGATAGGATCGCCCGCTGCCCTCGCGCAACAGCCACACCCACCCGGTCCGCAGCCCCAGCAACTCCGCTACCCGCGCAAGTGTCGCGCCCAGCGCCTCCTCGATGTCTACCGAGCGGTTGAGCGCCTCCGCGATGGCGTTCAGGATGGAGAGTTCCGCATTGCGACGGCGCAGTTGCTCCGCCTCACTGGCATTGCCGCCCATGGTGGCGCCCCCTCCCAAATGACAGGTCTGTCTATGTGTAGCGTAGCACATCCACGCGCCTGCACGAAGTGCGCTTCACACCGCGCTTCATCTGCTCACTGGGGCGCTATAGTCAGGCAATACCACTATCCTCCGATCGGCGTATCTATCAACACGCTGAGAGCGCGACACAGACGACAGACTGTGTGTGAGCTACGCCATAGTGAGTTGCCCCGGCGGGCGACGTATACTGCGCCTGAGTGTGGCGGAAACCGGCGCCTGGCCTGGTGGTGTTTGTGTAAACCTGAAAACAAAGGCGAATGGCGGATGGCGGATGGAGGTGGTGGGCGCCCTTCCCCATTCTTCACTCACTTCACTCACTTCATGCCGCTATATGCTGCTGTATGCTGCTGTATGCTGCTGTATGCTGCTGTATGCTATAGTGTGGCATACGTTCAGTATGGCGCCATATGTCGCACAACCATCCATGTTTCTCGTGTGCCGCCAGCCCGCTTGCCCATCTTCCCGCGCTGCTATTCGCATGCTTATCGCATTGATCCGGTCTCTGCATACTGATTCTTGATGGCGCGCGCCGCGTCCCAACCCGGTTGTATCCTGATGTTTGCCATGATCCGGCCTTGCTGGATCATGGCGTCGAATGGACGTAGAACAGCGTCCGAGAGGAGCGACCAGACATGACTCCTACAGGTCCAGC
>JBDTAI010000257.1:0-3631 GCA_039924685.1 Ktedonobacterales bacterium | reverse complement strand
CGGCGGCAGTTCCAATGGCTCTGTGAAATCCGCCGTCAGGTAGTGAACCGTCACGGATGGGAAACGCGCCTGCATCGCGCGCTCCTGCTCACGCAGGGCGCTCCGGTCGCGGTCCGCCGAGTAGATCATCGCCGTCGGTCCCAGCAGGTCGGCCAGCGCCAGCGTGAAGGCGCCTGTGCCGGAGCCGAGGTCCGCCCAGACGCCGCCCTGATTTGGCACGCCATTCCGCAGCAGCCGCACATGATCCGCATGCTCCATCGTCATCGCGCCTTTCTTCATGAGCATATCCGCAGCGTATCAACCTGTCATGCAGGATACGTGCAGATGGCTGTCCCAGTTGGCGTGTGATAGGGTGTCGGCAAACATGCTGGAGCCATCCCGCCAGGTTTCATCGTTCCCCTTGCCTACGTGTTTCCCTGCGTGTGCCTATAGCTAGCGGGCATAGAAGCGATTGCCATGGTACAGTCCATCAACCGCCATCCTCCGCCGCACATTGCCTGCAAAGTGGGACGCGTGCGGTTGGCGCATGGCACACCCAACACCTGGTGGCAGCTTTATTTCGTGATTTCGTGCGGCGCTTCTCCGCTATGGTTTGGTTAAGAAACAAGGGGTTGACATAGAGCGAGCGATCAGTGTGCTTGAAAATATCCGCTCTTGCAGTATCACCCGTTACCCGTTCGAGGTTCCTGCGCGCATGGGGAGGCGCAATGCCCAAGTGGCGTTGCGGTCACGCTGGATGCTCACCGAACGGACAGCGGATTACGCTTGACCAGGTTCATCCACACGACGCATGTGCCGCTGTGGATTATGTTTGACCTGGGCGCGTCAGCCAACGATTGCCTGACGTGTCACGCTAGCAGGAGGATTCTTCCCCATGTGACGACGCCGCGCCCTCTTTGGCGCTCTCGCGGTCGCTGCGACCGCAGCACTGGCCCTCGCGGCCGATCTCCTGCGGGGGCTGGGCGCCCGCACCCACGACGCCCTTCAGGAGGCCGTTCGTCTGGCCGTCGAGGCCATTACCCCCGACGATGCGGCGGCGTGGTTTGCCCATGCTGGATACCCCCTCGCTGCTCTAGCTACCTGAAAGTTGCTCTGGTGGATGCGCCCCGCATGGCGAAGCATGAGATGCGCGTGTTCACACCTGTGCAAGTGCGCACACTCCTGGAGGTCGCACATGGCGGTCGGCTGCAAGCGCTGTACGTCCTTGCCGTTACGACTGGTATGCGGCTGGGAGAGGCGCTGGATCTCACGTGGCGGGATGTGGATGTAGATCGCGGCAATCTCCAGATGCGAGGCAATCTCCAGCGCACGACTGCGGGCCTGGTGATTGGGACGCCCAAGACGGCTCAGAGTCGGCGTAAGATCGCTCTGACATCGGTGGCTGTGGGTGCATTGCATCAGCACCGCGTGCGCCAGCTAGAGAAGCGGCTGCGACTCGGTGACATATGGGAGGCCGGTGACGATCAGGATCTTGTGTTTCCCACTAAGGTAGGCACGCCTATGGAGGGCACTGATCTACTTCGCCAGGAGTTCTACCCGCTCTTGAACCGAGCCGGGTTGCCGCGTATTCGCTTCCACGACTTACGCCATACCGCCGCCACGACCATGCTGCTGGAGCATATTCCTGCCAAGGGGTGCGTGAGATGCTGGGGCATAGCACCATAGCGATCACACTCAACCTCTACAGCCACGTATTGCCGGATATGCAAAAAGAAACGGCTGCCGCAATAGATCGCCTCCTCGGCAGCTAGTAGCAGAGGCGCTTGATGCGGTAAGGGGCAACGTAAAGGTCAACGACACAGTATAACGAGAGAGCGGCCTCAGGCTCAGGTGGCTTGAAGCCGCTCTCTGTATGGGGCGGAGGGAGAGGGATTCGAACCCCCGGGCCTTGCGGCCTTCGGTTTTCAAGACCGATGCAATCGACCACTCTGCCATCCCTCCGCCGCACAGTATACACCATGCCGAGCAGCGGGGCAAGACATACCCCTCCTGCCGCCTAGCGCGCGAAGATAAGTACGCGGCGGTGCGGCTCCTTGCCGTGGCTGCGTGACGCCAGATTGTAGCGGTCAGCGATGCGGTGTTGCAGTCGCCGCACATAGGCGTTGGCTGGCGCCATCTCCACTTGCCCCAGCCCCTGGTTCAGCAGGTGGATGATCGCGTCCTCCGTCGCACGCATCGCCTGCATGGTGGGGTGTTCGCTCTCCTCGCCATCTCTACTCCCTGCTACAGCGGTTGCGCTCTGGCGCAGATCGAGGATGCGCGCCAGACATTGCTGCATCTGTGCCACCGTGTTCGTGCGCAGGATGTAGACCGGCTTGCGCTCACTCTCGGCGCTGCGCAACTGGTCGGACTGCCTGCGATAGAACGTGCGCAGTGTGATCACAGCGTCGGCGTTCTCCTGATTGTGGCTGATCTCGACGGGCGCGCGCATCTCACGCGCCGCCTGTTCCAGCCGCTCACGGCTCACGCCGAAGGGATAGACACGCACGCGCTTTCTGGTCGCGGCGCCCACAGCGCCCGGAAGCGCCAGCAGGTCGCCGGGGCCGGTCGTGCCGGTCGGCTCAAGCTGTTCAGCGTCGTCGCTTTCGGTGTCCCAGTCGTCGTCTGGCGCCTCAATCTCCTGCATGCGGCGCGGATCGGCGAGTGCGCGACTGGCCGCCGACCAACTGCCTGTGCGTCCCACCCCACGATCCCGCCGATCCCGCCCACCGCCGCGATCCCGCCGGAAGAACTGCTCGCCATCACGCAGGTCGCCACCCATACTACCAGCGCCAGCGCCGCCCCAACCCGCCGGAGTATCCTGCGGCTGCACGGTGATGCGTTGTACCTTGACGTGATCGTGTTCGTCGCGGGTGCGCCGCTCGGCGGTTGGCGACTGCCCACGCAGCAATTCGTCCACGGCAGAGGCTACCTCGCGGTGAACGATCACCTCACGCCAGCTTTGCTGCTCGGCCAGCACATCGAAGGTAGGGGGCGCTTTGCGCTCCAGCACCGTCTTCTGCGTGCCACGCCGCCGCGCCTCTTCATCACCCAGCGTCACTGCCTGAATGCCCCCCACCAGATCCGCCAGCGTCGGGTTCAAGAGCAGGTTCTCCAGGGTGCGCCCATGCGCCGTCGCAATCAACTGCACCCCCCGCTCGGCAATCGTGCGCGCCGCCTGCGCCTCCAGCTCCGTGCCAATCTCGTCAATCACAATCACTTCCGGCATGTGGTTCTCCACTGCCTCGATCATCACGGCATGCTGCTCACGCGGGTGCGCCACCTGCATCCGCCGCGCCCGCCCAATGCCCGGATGCGGAATGTCACCATCACCGGCAATCTCGTTCGAGGTGTCCACCACCACCACCCGCTTGCCCAGTTCATCCGCCAGGACCCGCGCCGCCTCGCGCAGCAGCGTCGTCTTGCCCACGCCGGGCCGCCCCAGAATCAGCATCGAGCGCCCGGCTTCAATCACATCGCGCAGCAGCGTGACGGTGCCGCGCACCGCACGCCCCACCCGGCAGGTCAGCCCCACTACCTCGCCGCGCCGGTTGCGAATCGCGCTGATGCGGTGCAGCGTGCGCCCGATGCCCGCCCGGTTGTCGTCGCCAAACTGGCCAATCCGTTCCACGACATAGCCCAAATCCTCCCG
>JBDTAI010000256.1:0-8010 GCA_039924685.1 Ktedonobacterales bacterium | reverse complement strand
AGTTTCTGATGGTGCGCGTGGCGGGCCTGCACGATCAGCTGGTCGCACAGGTGAAGGATGTCGGCCCGGACGGCCAGCTTCCCGGCCAGCAGGTCGGCGCGCTACGCCCACTGGTGCGCGACCTCTTGCAGGATCAGAGTCGCCTCTTTCGCGAAGAACTACTGCCACGCCTTGCCGACGCCGGAATCGCTGTGCTCGATTATCCGCAGCTCTCCCAGACGCAGCGTGAGGCCGCCGCCGCCTACTTCCACAACGATGTGTTCCCTGTGCTGACGCCGCTTGGTGTGGACCCTGGCCATCCCTTCCCGCAGATCTCCAGCCGCAGCCTGAATCTCGCCGTCGTCTTGCGTGACCCGATTGTGGGTGAGTGTTTTGCGCGGCTCAAAGTCCCCTCCACGCTCAAACGGCTCGTGCCGATTCCGCTCAACAGTCCCCGCCGCCGCCCGGCCAGCAGCCATGCGAATAATCAGGCCAGCAGCAACGGCGCTCACAGAGCGAACGGGCGGAATACACGCCAGTCGGCGTTCGTCTGGCTTGAGCAGTTGATTGCGGCACATCTCGATCAACTCTTCCCCGGCATGGAGACGGTCGGTGTCTATCCCTTCCGGGTGCTGCGTGACGCCGACTTCGAGATACAGATTGACGAGGCGGGCGATCTGCTTGCCACGGTGGAGCAGGGATTGCGTCAGCGCCGCTTCGGCTCGGTCGTCAACCTGACGGTGCAGGCGGGCATGCCAGAGGCGGTCTGTGAAGTGTTGCGCGACAACCTTGAGGTGGACCCGGCCGACCTGATCGAGATCGAAGGGCCGCTGGGCCTGAATGACCTCAGCGAGTTGACCGAACTTGATCGTCCTGAACTGAAAGACCGCCCGATCGTGGCACGCACTCCGCTCGAACTGCGCCGCAGCGGCGATCCCTTCACCGCCATCCAGCGCGGCGATCTGCTGCTACACCACCCCTATGATACCTTCAGTACTGTGACGGAGTTCATCGAGGCGGCGGCGCGCGATCCACAGGTATTGGCGATCAAGCAGACGCTCTATCGTGTGGGAACCAACTCGCCGATTGTGCGGGCGCTGCTCGAAGCCAGCGAGCAAGGCAAACAGGTGGCCGTGCTGGTGGAACTGAAGGCGCGTTTCGATGAGGAGAATAACATCGAGTGGGCGCGCACGCTGGAACGCGCGGGCGTGCATGTGGTCTACGGACAGGTGGACCTGAAGACACATGGCAAGGTGGCGCTGGTGGTGCGGCGCGAGGCTCAGGGACTGCGGCGCTACGTGCATCTGGGGACAGGCAACTATAACGCCTCCACCGCCCGTGTCTATGAGGATTATGCGCTGCTCACCTGCCGCGAAGACATCGGTGAAGACGCCAGTAACCTCTTCAATGCGCTGACTGGTTATGCGCGTGGCGTGCGCTATAACAAGCTGCTGGTGGCGCCGCATGGGTTGCGCCAGGGGTTGCTGCAACGCATCGAGCGCGAGATCGAACATCAGCGCAACGGGCGCCAGGGCCATCTGGTCTTCAAGATCAACGCGCTGGTGGATAAAGCCTTCATACAGGCGCTATATCGCGCCTCACAGGCGGGCGTGCAGGTGGATTTGCTGGTGCGCGGCATGTGCTGCCTGCGTCCGGGCATTCCTGGCCTCAGCGAGAATATCCGCGTGGTGAGCCTGGTTGGGCGCTTTCTGGAACACAGCCGCATCTACTCCTTCGCCAACGGTGGACTCGAAGGCGAGGATGAGGTGTTTCTTGGCAGCGCCGACCTGATGCCGCGCAACCTCGATCATCGCGTGGAGGTGATCTTCCCGCTGGAGGATGCCGGGCTGCGGGCGCAACTGACGCGTGTGGCGCTGCCCGCCTATCTGCGCGATACGGTCAATGCGCGCCGCCTGCTGCCGGATGGAACCTACAAACGCATCAAGCCGGAGAAGGGCGAGGAACCGTTCGACGTGCAGATGTGGTTTGCGCGCCACATGCCCGACGCCCCCGACGACAACCTGCTCACCCTGCGCGCACCACTGGTCACACCCATCGGCGGCTAACAGCAGGATTTGTCCGCAGAACCCCAGAACCCCATCCAAGACGGATGAGCGCCATTCTCCATGCGCTTTCGTCACGCTTTCGTCGTTTACGACGCCTTTCAGACGCGCAATCATCAGCGCTCTTCGTCAGGACGCATTACGCATAGTGAACACTTTGCCTGGCGCCTGCATCTAACGATATGAACACCGCGAACACACAGCAGCAGGTCGGCAGTGCACTTCACGGCGCAGCAAGCAATACAGTGTCAACCCATCGTGCCATGACTATGACCACGCCGGGATGCTGTGCGAGGCTGCAAAGGAGTCCATATCGTATGTCTGCGATAGAGGGCGCAGATCATTTCGCCGCCATTGTGCCGATCCATGCGGCTACGATGCTGCGTGTCGCCGCCGCCTTGATCGGTCCAGGCGAGGCCGAAGACGCCGTGCGCTGCTTCTCCATTTGCCTATGAGGCTGAGGCGACGACATGCATCTTGGGATGGTCCGTGCTGACGAAGTGCGCGGGGGCGCCCAGGAAGGTCACCGACCTGACAGTCACCACACGCATATCACTGGTGGGTGTGCGCGTGGTGATGTAGCGTTGCACGAGCAGGCCCAGCGGACGCGCCGCCACAATCGCCGCTGTGGTGGCCAGTACGATATTGTTGAACGAATTATACGGCTTGCGCAACCGCGCAACACTCATGGCCGCAAATCCCGTCAGCAATCCAGCGACGGCAAGGTTGGTGCCACAGCGTTCGTGAATCGCCATCTCTGGTTCACCGCCGCGCAGTCGTCCCAGCGCCTGATCCGCCGCCGCGCGCACCGCCTCGGTTGGGGCCTCGCCAAAGACAAAAAAGCCCGCCGCGAACGAGACGCCACTGAGGCGCACCTCTGGATACCGCTTGCTCAACAGCACAATGGTAGCATGCTCAAGCGCATGGTTCTCGCGCACCGGGGCGCCGAGTGTCAACTGATGAAACGCCTGCTCGAAGATGTTCATGGGTGTATCGAATCTCCTGCTGAGGGATGTGGAGTTCTACGCTATCGTCATTCTATGATACATCCGGTGGCGCGATTACGCTACATGCTTGCGCCAATCCGGCGGCGCGACATGAGGTTCTGTATCCTGATAGCAGGCGCCAGAAAGTACGACCAAGCGCCTGATCCCACGGCTGGGGCGCAGCCACATCAAGGATGATGTCTTCACGGTCGCGCACTAGAGGTAGAGATGCGCGAAGCACTCCTATTCAGGCAATGAGTAGGCAGGATTGATGCAGAGGTAGTCATATTCCAGACGCATCCAGCGGGCGTGCTGCATTTGGCGCTGCCCGACGCCGAGTAGTTTGGCGCGGCGCCAACTGAGGTAGCCACCGAGCCACAGTTGGCGCTCGATACGCTGCAACGGGTGCAGTATCAGTGGCGTCGAGGTCTACCGCTTGCGCGCTGAAGACCTGCTGGCGCAAGGGGCAGCAGGCTTGCTGTGTTGCCAGTGGCTTATACACTATCAGCGGGATCAGTCAGGGCCTGCCCAGGAATCGCTTATTCCGCAAGCTGCCGCGATTTGAGCAGGTGGCTGACATGCGCGCCGAGGATCGCCGCGACCAGCCAGACTAGCGCGGTGATCATCAGTGTTGGCGCCACCAGATGCAGCAGTGTTTGCGTAGGCAGCAGCAGGCCCACCCAAGCAATAATGGCCAGCACAGGCGCCGCCAGTATGCCGCCCATCACGCAGATCGTCGCCAGCGCCTCGATCAGCCAGTGACGCAGCGCCACACTCGTGATAGCGCCACCGACAACGCTACCAGCAGCGCCAACCGCACGTAGCGCCACCGCAAGCGTCTCACGCCCGCCATGTGAATCGGCTGACCTGGGTATGCCAGTAGCCTCTATACGCTGCGTCTGCTGTACGGATCGTACAGGTTGTAGGTGAATTGGGGACTGATTGCGCCATCCCGACGCATCCGCCAAACGTTCCTCTGCTAGCATCAAAACACCAAATCGCTTACACTCGCGTGTTCATCACGCTATTCAACACAATGACCCGTCAATGACACGCCGCGTCCGTGATCCTTCGTCGCTTCACGGTCACATCAGCCAGTCGCCAGGGTATCCGCATCAATACTATAGCAGGATGCAGGCCAACCGCCAAAACACGCCGGATGGCGCCTGCCGATGCCTGCCGATACCTGTGGATACCTGTGGATACCTGGGTCGGAGCGTCTTTGCTCCCTGTGTATGTAACGACAGCGACATAGGCGCGTAACACACCTGACTTCCTGAAGCGCCTGCTATCCTTCACCGCCCGTGTGCCACGGATACCCAATAATACTGGCATACTGCACGTAGTGGGCAGCGTGGACATTCGGGGTTACGTGCATGGCATATTTGTCGCCCGTGCTGGATCAGGTTGACGTGACTCGTGTGCCGCCAGGCGGGCGGTATCTTGCGTGTGAGAACCTCATGGGCTGCATCGGCGCTGATGTGGGGATTGATCAATCCCAGCCGTCCGCTGACACGCCAGACATGCGTATCCACCGGGAAGGCAGGCCTGCCGAGCGAGAAGAGCAGCACGCACGCCGCCGTCTTGGGGCCGACACCGGGCAGCGACAGCAGATAGCCCTGCGCCTCGATGAGTGGCAGTGTATCCAGCGTGGCGAGTGAGAGATCGGCGCCGTCGAGCCGGTTGGTCAGTTCGCGCAAAATCTGTTGGATGCGCTCCGCCTTTAGCTGCGCCAGCCCACCAACGCGGATCGCCGCCGCCACGGCTTCAGTCGGCGCGTCACGCACGCTCTGCCACGACGGGAATGCCTCGATGAGTTGGGCATAGGCGCGGGCCGAGTTGACATCCGAGGTGTGCTGCGAAAGTACCGTGGCAATCAGGCCACCAAGCGCGTCGCCATCCGGCTCCCAGGGTGGCTCGCCATACGCCTCCACCAGCAGCGCATAGACCCGCGCTACCTGCTCATCTGGCTCGAAGGCTTGCCACTCCCCGGCTATTGCCCGCGCCGCATCTTGCGCCACTTTCTGATCCGTCCTCTGCACTGCGGCTACACCTCTTTCACCTGATCACGACTGATCGCGCATGATACAATGGCTGGGTGATAGATACATATACATTGTAGCTGAGTGTAACGGATAGAAACCGTATGGCAGAGCGATTGTCTACGCATCAGTCGGCCGTAGACCAGCCCATCGGCGCGTTTGTGGCGGCGCTGGGGTCGAATGCGCCCGCGCCCGGCGGAGGAGCGGCATGTGCGCTGGTAGGTGCGCTGGCCGTCGCGCTGGCCGAGATGGTGGCGCAGTTCACTATCGGTCGCCCGAAGTATCAGGCGGTCGAGGAGCGTGCTCAGTCTATTATCACGCAGACGCAGACGCTGCGCACCGAACTGCTGGCCCAGATGGACGCCGATGAACGTGCCTTCCAGGCGGTATCCGACGCATACCGACTAGCCAAAAACTCGGAGGAGCAGCGGGCGCGGCGTGATGCAGCAATTCAGACGGCGCTGCATGGCGCGATGCAGCCGCCCTTGCGAGTGATGGAACTGAGTTGCGCGGCGCTCGATCTGGCGCGTGAGGTGGCTGAGAGCGGCAATTCAGCGGTCGCCAGCGATGCGGGTTGCGCGGCGTTGCTGGGCGCGGCAGCCGTGCGAGCGGCGGCGCTCAATGTGCTGGCGAACGTTGTGCTGCTGCATGACAGCGCAGCGGCGGCTGTGGCGCGGGCGCGTGTCACTGCACTGGAGCAGCGCGCGGCGACCGTCCAGGCAGCGACGCTGGCGGTAGTGCGGCGACGCATGGGCATTGACGACGCACCACTTTCAGCTTCGTTCGCACAGGGCGAAGGGACAGCGCAACAGCGGGAGACAATGATATGACGGCGCGTGTGCTGGATGGGCGCCGGATTGTCGAGGCAGTGCGTGACGATTTGCGGGCACTGGCCGAAGACTATCGCCAGCGCAAGGGCCGGCCCGCCGGACTGGCTATCGTGCAGGTGGGCGCACAGGCGGCTTCGAGCGTTTATGTGAAGAATCTGTTGCGCACCGCCGAGGCTGTGGGGGTTGCCGCCAGCCTTGTGACGCTGCCGGAGGATGTTGACGACGAGGCGCTCAGAGCAGGCATCAAGGCGCTCAATAACGACGATATGGTGCAGGGTATCCTGATGCAACTGCCGCTGCCGCCGCACCTTGCACAGCTCACGGTGGCCGAGGCGATCAGCCCGCGCAAAGACGTGGATGGTATCAGCCTGCGTAGCGCGGGTAATCTCTTTCTGCGCTTCCCCAGTTTTGTCCCCTCCACCTGCGCCGCTGTGGTCGAGATTCTCGACAGGTCGGAGATTCCCATCGCGAGTCGGCGCGTGGTTGTCGTGGGCGCCAGCAATGTGGTCGGCAAACCGCTCGCCTTCATGCTGCTGGCCCGTGACGCGACCGTGACCGTCTGCCACATCTATACCCGCGATCTGCCTGCGTGGACACGTCAGGCCGACATCCTGATCGCGGCGGCTGGCAAGGCGGGGCTGATCACGCCGGAGATGGTGCGGCCAGGGGCAACAGTGGTGGATGTCGGCATCAACGTTGGCGCAGATGGGCGTGTGGTGGGTGATGTGGCGTATGATGCGGTGGCGGCGATAGCAGGGGCGATCACGCCTGTGCCGGGCGGCGTCGGTCCCCTCACCAACCTGATGGCGCTCAAGCAGACCCTACTCGCCGATACGCTGTGGGGCGACGGGGTGTAATTATGAGTTGTATTGGCACGGCGGGACATGTTGACCACGGCAAATCCACGCTTGTCACTGCGCTAACTGGCATTGATCCCGACCGACTGGCCGAGGAGAAGGCGCGCGGCATGACGATTGATCTGGGCTTCGCCTGGATCACGCTGCCCAGCGGACGCGAAGCAAGCATCGTTGACGTGCCGGGCCACGAGAGCTTCATCAAGAATATGCTGGCGGGCGTGGGTGGCATTGATGTAGCGCTGCTGGTGATCGCAGCGGATGAGGGCGTGATGCCCCAGACCGATGAGCATCTGGCGATCCTCGATCTCTTGCGCGTGCATTCTGGCGTGGTGGCGCTCACCAAATGCGATCTGGTGGAGGATGATTGGCTGGATCTTGTGCTCGAAGAGGTAGCCGAGCGCCTGAAGCCGACAACGCTTGCCAACGCGCCGCTCATCCCCTGCTCCGCCGTCACCCGCGAGGGGCTACCCGAACTCTTGACCGCGCTGGATGCGGCGCTGGCCGCCAGCCCGACCCGCCGCGACATTGGGCGACCGCGCCTGCCGGTGGATCGTGTCTTCACCATCAGCGGCTTCGGAGCCGTCGTCACCGGCGCGCTGCAAGATGGCGAACTGCGCGTTGGCCAGGAGGTGGAATTGCTGCCAAGCAGCAGGCGGGCACGCATCCGTGGTTTGCAAACGCACAAGCAGCAGATCGAGGTGGGCCAGCCGGGTAGCCGTATCGCCGTCAACCTGGCGGGCATCAGCAAGAACGAGATCGCGCGCGGCGAGACCCTCGCCATCCCCGGACACCTGCGCCCCACCACAGCGGTTGACGTGCGGCTCGAAGTGATAGCATCGGCTCCCCGCCCTATCCAGCACAATGCGCTGCTCGACCTCTATGTGGGCGCGGCGGAGACTCCGGCACGGGTGATCCTGCTGGATGCCAACGAATTGCAACCGGGCGCGAGTGGCTGGGCGCAACTGCGGCTGGCGCACCCGCTGACGGCGACGCGCGGCGACAGGTTCATCCTGCGCGTTCCCTCGCCCAGCCTCACCATCGGCGGCGGGCAGATCGTCGAAGCGCACACGCGGCGCCACAAACGCCACGATACCGCTGTGTTGGCGCGATTGGACCTGCTCTCACGCGGCGATCCCGCCGACGTGATTCTGGCTACCCTACGCGGCGAACATACTACAAACGCCCAACTCCAGCCCGCGCAGGCAAGCTCTGCGGCACAGCATCCAGGCGCGGGTTTACCCGCTGACCACCCC
>JBDTAI010000255.1:0-3229 GCA_039924685.1 Ktedonobacterales bacterium | reverse complement strand
CGGGCGGCGTCTTCCGGTAGCCCTGGCTCACCAACCGAGCCAACCGGCGCCAGCAGCCCTTCCTGAATCAGCGGCCCCATCATGCGGGCGACATCAAGCTCTGGCGTATGCAATGCTGTGGCGATGCGGCGCACGGTCTGGCGGCTGTTGACCTGTGTGATGATGCGCCAGGCGCTGGGGTGGAACGTCAATGGATGCCCCAGCGGCGGCTCAAACGCCATCGAGACGCGGGTGCGCATACCCTCCGGCAGGAAAGGGTCAAGACTCTCCCACTCATGGTCATAGCGCAGCACTTCCATGATGGCGTTGGTCGTGTCAATGCGTGGCGAGCCTGCGTCCGCAGGCAGGTTTTCGCCGGGATGGAACTCGTAGGTTCCTGCGCGCCAGAGCGCCAGTTCACGGGTGGTCCAGAGGGTCTGGGTTTTGAGCGCCTGCTCAAGCTGATCCGGATTGAGCATGCCAAGATCAATCAATCGTTCGCCGATGCGCTTGCCCAGCGGATCATGTGTTTGCAGGCGAAAGGCGTGCTCAAGCTGGCTGCCGGTGGTGATGTCGAGCTGCTGCAAGACATGCCCCAGCGTCAGCGCCTCGGTATCGAGCTCGATGGAGCTGACCAGCATGCCGGTGTCAAAATAGACCAGTCCAGTGCGCCCATCGGTGCGGTGGATATGCAGCGCGCCCGTGCTGCTGTCCATCCCCATCACCTGGAGCAATTCGACCAGCCTGAACTCTTCTAACCGACCACTCAATACACCAACATTTGCCACGTGGGAATCCCCATTTTCACCAGTGCAACCACATCAACCTGATGCCAACCTGATGCCCCATCAGCCCGCACAAACTCACAGCCCGTGCGGAATACTCAGCAAGTGGGATACTCAGGACGATTAATTTAAGTAGAACGATACGTCGGGCATCCTGCGCTGCGACGACCTATGCCCAGTGTCCACTCACCACGCCACACTTCTCACTCACCGCCATTATACGCTAGACAATCAACTTTGGGCAGTCCCATTGGCCCAGGCGGCGCATCGCTCAGATCATGCGCAATGGCCCCTCCTGTAGCGCCGCTGTATTCCCGATCAGCGGCCCCAGACGGCGCACATCGGCAGTGTTCTGGCTGGCGGCAAGCTGGCTGATTGTCATGCCCAGTACGGGATGAACCAGATCGGGCGCGATCTCGGCCAGCGGAACAAGCGCAAAGGCGCGCTCGGCGAGGCGCGGATGGGGGATGGATAATTCATCGCTGGTGAGGATCAACTCGTCGTAGAGCAGGATGTCGAGGTCAATGGCGCGCGGGCCATAGCGGTACGTTGGTGCGCGGCCAAGCTCCATCTCGATGCGTTTGAGGGCGCGCAACAGCGCACGTGGCTCCAGCGTCGTCTGCGCGACGCAGGCGGCATTGTGGAAGCGTGGCTGCTCGGTCTCAAGCTCTGGCGCGGTGTCATAGATCGAGGAAACGCGGGTTGGCCGCAGCATGGGCGATAGCGCCTGTAACGCCGCCGTCGCCCGACGCAGAGAGGCGTCGCGGTCGCCGAGATTGGCGCCCAGGCCCAGGCAGACTTGATGTATATGCGCTGGTTGTTGCGCCTGTTCGTCTATCGGCGACATAGTACTCTCTCCCATCGGCGCCATCGCATCCCTGGTATCCCGTGAAGATGCAGTTGCGCACCTGAAAAATCTGGCAGGTATAGCAACCGCACATCCGGCGCATCTGCGCCAAATATCAGGTGAGCGCCTGATGCCCATTGGCGCAAGGCGCTATACTATTGAAAGTGAGCATGAAAACGTGAGTGGGCGGCGCGCTAGGATGAGGCGCCACCACGCTGGCGCCGATGTGCTACGCTAACCAGTGACCATGACCTGCGGCAACAATCACTGGCAAGCGCCGTTCCGGGCGTTGGGACATATTCCCGCCAGACGGTCCATTTGACCGGACTCCGACCAGTTCGCGGATAACTCCCGGATAACTCCCGGATAACTTCAGTATAGCAGTTGCGATGGAAACTAGAGATGATCGGATTACTTGGGCTTGACCACCGCCATGCCAGCGTTGAAGCGCGCGGTCGGCTCAGTTTCACGGGAGAGCGCCTCAGCGCGGCGCTGACCACATTGGCCGCCACTACGGCGATTGATGAGGTTGTGATCCTCTCCACCTGCAACCGCACAGAAGTCTATATCGCCACAAGCGCGTGGGAGGCGGCCCAGGCGGTGGTGCGGCGTTTCCTTGCAGAGATGTACCTCGGTGGTGCGGTCGCCATCCCCGGACGCCCCGCTAGCGGCAGAGGCGATGCCAATAGCGGAGGAAGCATCGCCACACAGGATGATAGTCCGGCGACGGCAGATACGTTGCTCCCTGATGAGATTGATACGACGCTCTATGCCTATGACAGGCAGGCGGCGGCGAATCATCTTTTCCATGTTGCGGCGGGCTTGCAGTCAATGGTGGTCGGTGAGGCACAGATTCTTGGGCAGGTGAAGGACGCCCTCACCACCGCCGAGGCCCAGCATGTGGTGGGCGAAGAGTTGCGCCCGCTATTTACCGGCGCAATCAAGGTTGGCAAGCGGGTGCGCGCTGAGACGGAGATTGGGCGCCCTGATGTCTCGGTGGCAAGCTTGGCGGTGCGGGTGGCCAGCGAGGCGCTGGGTGGTCTGGCGGGCCGGACGGCGCTGGTGATTGGCGCGGGGCGCACCAGCCAACTCTGCGTGCGACTGTTACGAACAGCGGGCGCGGGTCGGCTGATCCTGGCGAACCGCACATCCCAGACAGCGGCGGAGTTGGCGCATGAAGTGGCTGGCGAGACCTGCGCACTCGACGACCTCGCCAGCGTGATCGGCTCCGTCGAACTGATTGTCAGCGCCACAGCGGCGCCCTATCCCGTCGTGCGTATGGAGACAATCGCGCCGGGGATACGACCTGATGATTCCACCAGCCAGCCGAGAGCGCGATCCCCGCTGGTGATCGTAGACCTTGCTGTGCCAGCAGATGTCGAGCCAGCCGTGGCGCTGCTCCCTGGCGTCTCGCTCTACACGATTGACACGCTGCGGGCGCTCGATCAGCAAGAGGAACAGGCAGCCGACGCGACGCCGGAGCATGAACGTGGCGCTTTAGCGCCAGGCGCATTTGGCGCGCATGCCGATGACCTGGCCGCCGCCGGGCAGATCATCACTGCGGGGCTACATGAGTACAACCGCGCACGCACCATGCGACTTGCTGTGCCAGGGATCG
>JBDTAI010000254.1:0-3327 GCA_039924685.1 Ktedonobacterales bacterium | reverse complement strand
GTGCAGCGCGCCGGATCTCCTACCACCGCCCAGCCGCCAAAACGTTCGAGACGAGCCAGCGCCCGCGCCATGTGCGCCTGCTCATTGGCGTTCGCCGTATCAGGCGCCGTCAGGATGAGCGCGGCGTAGGCAAGGCTTGTGGCGTTGACGTTGGCGGTATCGCTGATCGCATCGCCCCATCCGCCATCCGCCTGCTGTGTGGCGAAGAGCCAGGCTCGCCCATGCGCAATCTGCGGCTGGAAGCGTTCACTGCCAGTCAGATGCAGCGCCACAATGGACATCGCGGTCGCCAGCGCCGAACTGGAGAGTTCGCCTGCCCAGGAGTAACCCTCACGCGAGCCGCGTTGTCGCCGCTTGATCAGCGTCATCGCCGCCTGAATCGCGCCATCGCTATCATGTGGGACGCGACCGGTGACAGCCGCCCACTGAGTCGCTGAAACCGCCTGCTGGTTGATTGTTTGCGATGTCGTCATGAATGCTCCCTCTCATTCATCGTCCGAAGGCCGCGATTAGTGATCGCGTGAGGCGAGCAGCGCCGCCAGCAATGTCAGCCGCATGCCGGCATCTGAGGGCGGCAGTGGATCGAGGCTACGCTGCGCCTGCACGGTGTAGCGATGGACAAGCGCGCGCGTAGATTCAAGAGCGCCAGTTGTGCGCAACACGCGCTTGATCGCTGCATGCGTCTCCAGCAACCGTTGCGGATCGTCCTCGCCGCCGTCCTCGTCACTGGTGAAGGCGTCGCGCAGAATGCGCCGCTCGTGTGGTCCGCCAGCATCCCAGGCGTAGATGATCGGCAACGTCACCCGCTGGTTGCAGAGGTCGCTCAACTGTGACTTGCCCAGCGTATCAGCCGTGTCGCCTCCCTGCCCGTCATGCTGGTCGCTATCATCCGCATCGTTTGCATCGTTTGCATCGTCCGCGTCGGCGTAGCAGAGCACATCATCCATCAGCTGGAAGGCCATCCCCAGTCGCAGGCCATACTCGCCCAGTAGCGCGCACTGCGCTTCATCGGCGCCGCCCAGATAGGCGCCCAGATAGGTGACGGCGCGGCAGAATACAGCGGTCTTGAGGCGAATAACCTCCAGGTAGCGCGCCTTGCTGGCATGCAGATCGCGTTGCAACGCTGCTTCGAGCGCCTGGCCGCGACACATCTCGATGCAGGTTTCGCTCAACAGCCGGATCGCGCCCACTGTGCGTTCGGCGCTGACGCCACGTTCCAGGCAGCCGGTGTAGGAGAGAAATGTCGAGAAGATCAGCGCATCGCCCGTCAGGATGGCCGCGCCGGTATCGAACTGGCGGTGCAGTGTGGGGCGTCCACGCCGTTCGTCGTCACCGTCAATGATGTCATCATGGATCAGGCTGGCGATGTGGCCAAACTCGGTTCCCAACGCGGCAGGGAAGACACGCTCAGGGTCGCCACCGGTGGCGCGGCAAGCGTCGAGCAATAAGAGCGGACGGAGCAACTTCCCTGGCGTGGCGAGCGCATAAGCGCCTGTCTCGCTCAAAAGCCCCGCATCCGCAAACAGTTGTTGGCCGCGCCTGCACAGTGTCTCAGCCACCAGCGACCGTTCCACCACCTGCGCCGTGAAGAGGGTGGTGAAATCTACGCTTTCCTTCGCCATTGTCATGATCAATCCCTGCCCTTATTTGCTATGTGTGCGTCGACAGCTTTCTATCGCATTGCGATAGTTCGTCATCTTCAGGCAGGTCGCATAACGTATGCCAGACGGTGTAGGGGGTGGGCATGGATGGCATGGGTGGACGACGATGCGCATCAGTCAAGCAGGCGCACCGACTCGCCAAAGGGGATTTTATCGAGATCGAGGCCACCAGGCGTCACGACCCAGAGTGTCGGTATATCGGGCGCGTCATCGGCATCGGGGAAGGAGCCATAGCCATCTGTGAGGTAGACGCAGAGCGCCGCCTGACTCGGCTCACGGGCAGCCTCAATTGCCGTGAAGAAGGGGCGGAAGTCGGTGCCGCCACCACCCTGGGGTCGGGGGATCGTATCGCCTGACGTCAGATCATAGGGACCATAGCAAGCGGCATCAGCGTAGTAGAGCGAGCAGCGCACATGCGGATAGGCGCCCAGAATGCCGCGCACCTCGCCAAGAAAATCGTCGATGATCTGCGAGCTGATCGAGCCGCTCGTATCCACGGCGACCGAGGCATGCACACTTTCATCGTCCAGCGATTCCAGATAGAGGTCCTGCCCAATGAAACGACGGTCGAAGCCCTGGAAGTCGGTCGGTGTCTTTACCAGAAAGCGCCACAGGTACGCGCGCCAGTCGAACTGCGCGTGGCGGATGGCGCCAAGTTCGCGGTCGAGTCCGGCGGGCAGCGTGCCATGCTGTGTCGCGTGCGCGATGGTTCGCGCCTGCTCCAGCGCCTGCCGCCAGTGTTCTTCGAGCGCCGCCCGCCACTTTTCATCGAGTTGCCCGGCGCGGTTATTGGGGCCATTCGCCAGCAAATCCCATAGAATTACGCGCATCACCAGCGGCTTGCGCGCCGGATCAGTCTGCACGATGTGGTAGACCTCCTCTACGCTGAGGTGCTCGATCTCGGCATCACGCACTGCGCCCTCCGGCAACTCGTAGATGGGAGATGTTGGCGGCGTTGTGGCTGACGCTGACCAGCGCGCCTGCTGCCCAGTCGTGGGTGGCTGCCCTGCGGCGGCGATCACACCATTCACCACGATGTCGGCGGCGATATTCCAGATCAACGGGTCGCGTTCGCAGCGGCGGGGAACGTGCAGCAGCGCGGCATGCAGCACCTCGTGCAACAGCAGTCCCGCTCGCTGGGGCGCCGTGAGCGCGGCAAAGAAATCGGCGTTGAGGTAGATGTCGCGCCCGTCGGTGGCGGCGGTGGCGAGCGCATCGGTCACGTGAAAGCGAGCAAAGAGCGCCAGCGTGGCAAAGAATGGCGAGTCGCGGCGAATCTGTGTCAGCGCGGCGCTCACCATGCGCCGGGTGCGCCGGTCGCACTGCTCCGCTGTCATCTGTTCACTCTTCGGTTGTTCCGGCTCGCCCATACTGATGCTCTCTCGTCCCGTACAGTGTCCCATAAAACGGCAGCCTGACACATCACCCACCGACCATATCTTCGTTCATGTATTCGTGCAGGTACTGGCGCAGGCGTTCATCCTTCTGGGTAAGCGCCGCCAGCCTGCCAAACTCGTTGCGCGCGCGCGCCAGCCGAAACATATCCACCGCGAACAGCGCCGCCCACTCTGATCCGGCGCGGTCGGCGAGCCAGCGGAAGGCGTTATGACTCTGTTGCAGGTTGGTGGCGCGCATCGTCAGGCCAATGGTCGTCGCATAGCGCACC
>JBDTAI010000253.1:0-2996 GCA_039924685.1 Ktedonobacterales bacterium | reverse complement strand
ACCAGGTGAGATGCGCCGCGCTATGCGAGCCGCGCATATCGGTGATGCAGGTATCGGAGCAGATCGGCGTGAAGTCCTGCGTCAGCAGCCGTTGCCCCGGTTGCGCGCCTGCAGCAATCTCAGCATCAGTGACGTAGAGGTCAACATGGCCGACGCTATGGCGACGCGGCCCTGACAGAAAGGCGATCTGTTTGCCATCCGGCGACCACGCGGGGGCACTCGCCGCGAGTGATTCATCGGTGAGGCGGGTCAGCGCGACGTTGGTCACTTCGAGTGTCCAGACCGAGGCAGCAGGCCAGGTCCAGCGTTCGTCGCTGCGGTCCGAGGTGAAGACAATGCGTGTTCCGTCGGGCGACCATGCAGGCTCACCGTCGTCCCAGTCGCCCTCGGTAAGTTGCTTTGGTTCGCCACCGGCACTGGGAATCGTGAAGAGGTGGCTGCGCTGCTCATAGATGTAGCCCACACCATCCAGTTTGTGCCAGAGTTGGGTGATCGTCCTAACGCGCGGCAGGTGTTTGTCGTGCAGCATGGCATCGTCAACAGCGTTGTCGTCTGGCTCGCCAGTGCGGCTGGTGAAGAGCAGCGTGCGCCCATCCGGCGACCAGACCAGCTCGCCCGCGCCATAGCGCAGCGAGGTTAGTTGACGCGCCTCGCCGCCAGCGACGGGCAGCAGCCAGATCTGCGCCTGACTCACGCCCTTGTCGCGCTCCTCAGCGTTTTTAGGCTTCACCTCGCCAGTGGGCGCCCGCAAAAAGGCGAGTGTCTGGCCATCCGGCGACCAGCGCGGCGTGGTGTCGTTCGGTCCACTGGTGAAGCGACGCGGCGCCCCATCTCCATCGGTGGGGACGATCCAGATCGCGCGGCGATACTCGTAGTTATCGCGGTCAATCTCAGACTGTGTGTAGGCGATGCGTGTCCCATCAGGTGAGAGGCGTACCTCTTCGAGAAAGGTGAAGGCGTAGAGGTCATCGGCGGTGAGCAATCTCGACATGGTGCGGTTAATCCTCCGAGGTCTCGGCGACAGGTTTTTTGTAGTTGTTGTCAACCTCACGCAGCACCGCGCCTGGAATCTTCCAGGTTTTGGGCGAGAAGCTGTGGTATTCGCCGTCGCAGGCGGGTATCGTGGCGGCGCAGCGGCGGTGTGGCTTCAGGCGAAAGCGCAGGGTATCGCCTGCCACATCCACCCAGATATGGCGGCGGGTGTAGCCAGCGCCCCACTTGAAAAGCACGCCTGAATCGTACTCCTCGAACCAGCCACGCCCCTGTAGCGCCTGTTTGTTCAGCCGTTGAAGAATGTCGGCGGCGCCACTCTCGCGCAGCACCCGCCGCGCATTCTCGCGGATCGCCTGACGCGCCAGATCGTCGCCTTCCGTCGCCGCTGCCGCGCTGGTTGTGGTATCGTGCGCAGTAGCAGCTGACGCGGGGACGACGCGCAGGGGGATGATATTATCTGCCATGCAAACGGTTCTCCTGTACAGTTGGGGTATCCTGCTCTCATTATAGGCTATTGTGGCGATGAGAAACCTCTCTCCCAACCTCGCCCTACGGGCCACGCCTGCTCCGTGCGCTCCACGCGCACTGCTCGCTCCGCTCGCGCAGGTGTCCCCTGTGAGGGAGAGGAGCCAGAAGGAGTGGTGGCATCGCTACGCTCATCGCCCGTTTCTGCCCTTCCTCTCCGCGCAGGAGAAGCGGCTGAGGATCAGGACCAATTGCACGCTCGTATAACCCAAACAGGGGCTATAACGTAGAACAAGCACTATCTGAAGCACGCTTGAACGCCACCAATCGATCAACGATATGTGAACGCAGCGATCAGCCGCAGAAGAATGCCTACCATCAGCAAGCGGCAAAAAGGAGCGTGGCCTATGACGAGTCTGCCACAGCCTACCGGCAGGGACCGGCTCAACGAGATGCTTACCACCGCCCAGCAGCCCAGCGTCTTGATGGAGTCGCGCATCGCGACGCCTGCGCTGGTGATCATGCTCGGCAGCACACCCGCGAAGGCCGGGCTTGAACTCTGCCGTCAGATGCTCACGCTGCCCCACAAGGATCATCGGCGCGTGGCGCTGGTCTATATTGATACCGACGATGCGCCGAGTGATGTCGTGGCTTTCCGCAAAGAGCATGAGGGCGTCTTTCAGGAGTTCAAGCTGCGCATCGCCGTGCCAGCAGGCATAGACTTCGCCACCATGCCCAAGCAGGATATGCAGACCTTCATCCCCGCCAAAGCGCCGCAATACTTCGCCAACGGCGCGGGCGGCATCCGCAACAACGGCCATGTGGCGGCGGCGTTCGACCACCAGAAGATCGTACAGACACTCGAATCCGCGCTGGTGGCTATCGAGCGGCTGGGGACCAGCCAGGATGAACGCCATGTGCGCGAGATGCAGGTGAACATCGTCGCGTTCCTGGGTGGCGGCACCGGTAGTGGCATTCTCGCCGACCTCGCCGTGATCGTGCGCCAGATGCTCGTCAAGCGGCAGTATCAGCAGCGGCTCAACCTCTTTTGCATGTTGCCTGAGCCGATCATGGGGGCCAGCGACAACGACGTCAGCTGGCGCAAAAGCAACGCGACGGCATGCCTGCTGGAACTGACGGGCCTGAGCCTGGTTGCGGCGGCGACTCCCGGTGGCCTCTACGAAAAGTTCATGTTCAACGAAGGCTATTACGTCACCGACGACCCGATTGCAAACGAGGTATATCTGGTCGGGCGCACTGCAATGGGCAGCGCCGACGACACTGCGCGCATCGTCGGGCTTGACCTCTTCCAGCGGCTCACCGACGCCTCCGGGGTGGGCTTCCTCGAGCACTCCACCTGGGTCAATCGTCGCTCGCTGGGCGCCACCGATGAACGTGGTCTGCCGACGATGTTTGGCACATCCTGCCCGATGGAAGTGCGTTTTCCGGCGCGTGAGACGGCGCGCGCCTTTGCCCAGATTTCGGCCTCCTATCTGTTGCCACATCTGGTGGGGCAGGAGCCGACCCCCCCGCCGATC
>JBDTAI010000252.1:0-11455 GCA_039924685.1 Ktedonobacterales bacterium | reverse complement strand
CTGGACGATGTGGGTTCCGCTGACGCTGCTGGCGATCCCGACCATCCTGGCCGGTTTCTGGAGCATCGGCAATACCTTCGCCAACTTCTACACTGGCACGAACATCGCCTATGCCAGCCCGTTCCTCGATGGGCTGACGTATGTGGGCATCGCTACGGCGGTGGCGGGCGTTGCGCTGGCGTGGTTGATGTATGGCGTTGGCGTCGTGCCGGTCACGATCTTCACCCGCATTCCGGTTGTTGGCCCGGCAGCCTACAACGTGCTGATCCACAAGTATTACCTCGATGAACTCTACGGCTGGATCATCAAGTACATCGTGCTGGGGCTGTCGCGCTTCGCGGCGGGCTTCGACCGTGTAGTGATTGATGGCATCGTCAACGGGCTGGCGTTCGGTGTGCGGCGTCTCGGCGACGCGACGCGCCGCTCGGAGACAGGCGCGCTGCAAAACTACGGTGTCGTGTTCTTTGGCGGCGCGCTGGTGATCGTGTTGATCCTCTTCTTCGTCACCGGGACGATAGGGCGCTAGGGCGAGAAGGAATAAGGATAGTAGCATATGTTGCTGACAGTCATCGTCTTCCTGCCCATGTTCGCGGGCGCACTGCTGCTGGGACTGCCTGAGCGCGTCGGCGGCATCAGCATCGCCAAGTGGGGCGCGGCGGTGGTCTCACTGGCCGTCTTTCTGCTCACGCTCTGGCTCTACTTTGGCCTGCTGGGCGGTAGTTCCACCAACTTCGGCACGGTGATGGACCCACAGTGGTACGTCAACATCCCCTGGATTGACACCAGCATCAACGGCTTCCGCTTCCATGTGCAGTATGCGCTGGGAACCGACGGCCTGAGCATGCCGATGCTGATCCTCAACGCGCTGCTCACCTTCCTGGCGGTGATTGGCTCGTGGCATATCGAGAAGCGCGTCAAGCTCTATATGGCGCTGCTGCTGATCCTCGAGACC
Organism: Ktedonobacterales bacterium; assembly: GCA_039924685.1. Classification (GTDB taxonomy): domain Bacteria; phylum Chloroflexota; class Ktedonobacteria; order Ktedonobacterales; family JADMIN01; genus JBDTAI01. The sequence goes on along the minus strand of JBDTAI010000252.1, from coordinate 10,503 downwards.
GGAGTGGCGGGCGTCTTCGCTTCGTTCGATCTGTTCCTGTTCTTCCTCTTCTGGGAGGTCGAACTGATCCCGATGTTCCTGCTGATCGGCATCTGGGGCGGCGCGCGGCGTGAGTATGCAGCGTGGAAGTTCCTGATTTATACGCTGGTCGGCTCGGTCTTTACGCTGGCGGGCATCTTCGTGATCTACTTCCGCGAGGGCGGCCAGGACGCCACCTTCCAGCACTTCGCCACCGCCGCCAACAGTCTGTCGGGCAACATCCCGTTTCTGGGGACGGCGATCTCGATTCCGCTGCTGATCTTCCTGCTGCTCTTTGCCGCCTTCGCCGTGAAGATGCCGATGTGGCCCTTTCATACCTGGCTGCCCGACGCCCATACCGAGGCGCCGACGGCGGTGAGCGTGCTGCTGGCAGGCGTGCTGCTGAAGATGGGCGCGTATGGACTGATCCGCATCTGCCTGGGCTTCGTTCCGGGCGGCGCTAACGAGTTCGCGCCGATTCTGGGCATTCTGGCGGCGATCAATGTGCTGTGGGGCGCGGGCGCCTCGATGGTGCAGCAGGACATGAAGAAGATGATCGCCTACTCCAGCGTCAGCCACATGGGCTATATACTGCTGGGTGTGGCGGCGGCGGCGGCGACCGGCGCGGTCAGCCTCAACTTCCGCGAGGCGGCGCTGACCGGCGCAACCTTGCAGATGTTCACCCACGGCACGATCACCGGCATGCTCTTCTTCGCGGTGGGTGTGCTCTATGAGAAGGCGCATACCCGCGACATAGACATCTTCGGCGGCATCGGCAAGGTGATGCCGACGCTGTTCCTGCTCTACTCGGTGGCATGTTTCGCCGCGCTGGGCCTGCCCGGCCTGAGTGGCTTTGTCGCGGAGTATCTGGTCTTTACCGGCTCGTTCGCCCTGCTGCCGGTGGCGACGATCTTCGCAGCGTTCGGTGTGGTGCTGACGGCGGGCTACCTGCTCTGGATGCTCCGCCGCGCCTACTATGGCCCGCTCAACATGAAGTGGAGCTGGCTGACCGATGCGACGGTCCTCGAAGCGTTCCCGCTGGTGGCGCTGGCGCTGGTGATTCTCTTCGTCGGCATCTATCCACAGCCGATGGTGAACCTGCTGACGCCCGCGCTCTCCCAGATTATTCACAGCATGAGCGCGACCTTGCGCTAGTATAGACAGGAAAGGCAGGAGGCGCGCTATGCCGAGTTCGCAGATAGGCGCAACCCAAATCTGGTTGCTCACGCCGCAGTTGAGTGTGACGTTGCTCAGTTTTCTCGTGCTGGGGCTCGATCTGATCACGCGCCGCAAGACGCTGGTGTGGGCGACGGCGCTGATTGGTCTGGCCGTCCCGACCTTCTTCACCTTCACACTGGCGTTCAACGTGTTCGGCCCCCGGCCCACCACGGCGTTCTTCAAGATGCTGACGGTGGATACCTATGGCATCTTCTTCGATCTGCTGTTTCTCGCCATCGGCTTTGGCGTGATCCTGGTCTCGTATCAGTATGTCGAGAAGTATCTGCGCGCGACGCCGGGCGAATACTACGCGATCATCCTGATGTCGCTGGCGGGCATGATGCTGATGGGCAGCACCGGCGAACTGATCTCGGTCTATATCTCGCTGGAACTGACCAGCATTCCGCTCTACATTCTGGCGGGCCTCTCGCGGCGCGACGGTCGTTCCGCCGAGGCGGCGGTGAAGTATGTGCTGCTCGGCGCGATGTCATCGGCGATCCTGCTCTATGGCATGGCGCTGATCTACGGCGCCACCGCCACCACCGATCTGCGCGAGATCGCGGCGGCTACCCTCACGATCCCGCACACGCAAAACCTGCTGCTGCTGATCGGCGAGGTGTTCATCTTCGCGGGCTTTGGCTTCAAGGTCTCGGCGGTCCCCTTCCATATGTGGGCGCCGGACATCTATGAGGGTGCGCCTACCCCCTCGACGCTCTTCTTCTCGGTCGGCTCGAAGGCGGCGGGCTTTGCGGCGCTGCTGCGCGTCTTTGTCTTCGGCGGGCTGGTGCATGCCAACAGCACCTATCTGTGGGGCATGGTGGCGATTGTCGCGGCGCTCACCGTCGTGATTGGCAATGTGGCGGCGCTGCTGCAAACCAACATCAAGCGCATGATGGCGTATAGCAGCATCGGACAGGCGGGCTATCTGCTGATCGGTTTCGCCTCGCTGATCATCCACGATACGCCGACGGGCAACCAGGCGATGCTGGTCTTCCTCTTCGTCTTTGTGGTGACGAACATTGGCGCGTTCACTGGCATCATCGCGCTTGGCGACGCCACCGGCAAGGAGAATATCCGCGACTTCGATGGCATGGGCCGCAGCAGCCCGTGGATCGCCTTCGGCATGGCGCTGTGCCTGCTGGCGCTGGCGGGCATTCCGCCGATGGCGGGTGCGCTCAGCAAGATTTTCATCTTCTGGACGGCGTGGGGCCAGGGATCGGCGATGACGTTCCTGGTGGTGCTGGGGCTGATCACCAGCGCGATCTCGATTGCCTACTATGCCAACGTGGTCTGGCGCATGTTCGTGATCGAGCCTGCCAAGCGCGAGTTCATACGTGTGCCGGTCTCGGTGACGCTGACGATGACGGCGGCGGTGATCGGCATCATCGCGATCACCATCGTCTTCGGCCCGCTGCTCACGCAGGCCAACATCGGCGCGCTGAGCCTGTTCCCACGATAGGGTCGTCTGAGAAGGCACTGGTTTCGTGAAGGGGCGTCCGGTGGACGCCCGCGCCCGCTTCGCCCTGTCCAAGTTCTTGAATAGAAGCATGATCGTAGGATGGGCCGCTCTTAGTTTTGAAGGGCCGGAGCACGGACGGATCGGGCCTGAAGACCCTGTGCATGTTGACCTGAAAGCGAACTGTTGCCGTCACGCATTCACTCGCTTGCCATAGATGCGTGGATGGCGCTTGTCAGATTGGCGCCGCAGATGCTCTGAAACAAGCGAGGATGTTGCGCTCTATCTTGTTGATTTCAGGACCGCACTTGCCTCTCTCGCGGTCTTTGCCTGTACATACACCCATCTGGGAAGAATAAACGCTGGCCGCTCCTCAGATGTGAGGGGAACAGCCAGCCGTAAAAAGAGCGGACGCAAAGGCAGCGGTATCCGCTCTGCAACTACCTGGCAGTGTAGAAGCGCTCTATGGGTGGCTCATGTGGCTGCTCTAATGACGACTTCCCAAGGCGAAGGCCAGGGCGCGGCGCTACCTGTGTTTTTATTGTGCAGTACCTCTCCAGGCAACGCTGTTGCAGAACGGTATGCGGCGTTGAGGACGATCTGTACGTGGTCGGCTGCGCCTTGGTCGTGCCGTTCATCAACGAGTCTACCCGCACACTTTGGCGCTATCAAACGTCGCCATAATGGGCGGCCCGCCCATCCGCCAATTCACTTCATAAGGGCTGAATCCCGCAGCCCTCTGGAGGTTCTTTGGTAGCGAACTGAAGTAGCGAGCTGCACCTGATCGAAGAAATGAGACATCTCAATGCGTATCCGTCTGTTAGCCATCTTTGGGACGCTCCTGGGCATCGTGATCCTGGTGGCGGCGACACTGACCCTGAACACAGCGACACTTCAGAATTTCCGAACCCTCGATCAGCAGGCGCGCAGCCAGGATAAAGGCGTCGCCTCGACCTCACAGCAGCCTTGCGCCAATCCCCGTTTGGTAGTCACGGCGCCCATGCGCGTGTTGCTCACGTCGGAAACGGAGGCGATCACCGTGCAGGTGACGAACCTCGACACGGTGGAATGTGATATTACGGTGAGTCTGGTTGCGCCCAACTTCACTTTGCAACCCAAAGATAATCAGCAGCTTGTGGCGTTGGCGACTACGCAGTCGCGCGCGCTTGTATGGCGTGTGACGCCCACGGCGCCCGGTCTCTTCACGCTGGCCTTTACGGCAGGCACAGTCAACCAGCAACTCGGGATCAACGTCATCAGCGGCAATGCCTTTTTCCCGGCCCAACCGCAAACCCTCAACTACGTGGGGATTTTCTTTGGCCTCCTGCTCTCTCTGGCTTCCCTGCTCGCCTGGATAGTAATGGGTCAACGCCCGCCGTCCCAAAAGCGAGTGAAAATGCCCCCTACCATGCGCCAGCAGGAGCCACAGGCGCCAGCAGCACAGGTGGCGAATGAGGCCACCAATGGCGCCGGGAGCGCGACTCCCGCAGGTGACACGAACCGCTGAAAGAGGAACCCCATGTCCACAGAAACACCGCAGGCGGCAGGCGGGCCACGCCCCACCAGCACAACGAGCATGAGCGCCAGTGAGGCTGAGGGTCTCGTACAAAGTTCTCGTCCCCATCTGTGGGAGCTAGCGATCCATCCGGTGAAAGGGGTGCGCTTTGTCTCTTCCCTGACGACCGACCGGCGGATCTCCATCCTGAGCAAACTCCTGTATGTCGGCGGTCTGGCGCTGCTGCTCGTGGCGTTACTGGTACCGGAAGGCATCCTGGCGGCGCTGGTTGCGGCGCTCGTGCCATTTATCGGCCCAATTATCAACCTCCCAGCCGATGGGATCGTTGATTGGGCCGTTGTGGGGTTGGCGGCCTATGGCTTGCTCACGCTGTTCCCGAAAGCCATTGTCAGTGAACATCATGCGCGGGTGTTCCACCCTCAGCGGATAGCTCGCCAGCAGCGCCAACACGAGCGTCAGCAACGCGGGCAGCCGTGACCACGTTCCCTCGACCTGTGTAAAGGAGTTATCACTTGTCACAATACATTCACTTCGGCGTCATTCTCATCACCATCCCCAATCTGATCGTGATTGGATTGATGATTGTGGTCTTCGCGGCGGCAGTCGCCATTTCGCTGCCTCAAGAGAGCGCCACTCAAGCGTCCACCCAAACGCCCACCCAAGCGCCCACAGAGCAACCCAACCCGGAGAGCTAGAGGAAGGCCGACGCATATGGCGACCAATTGGACACAGGCGATCCGTTCACGTCTGAGCAAGAGCTTCCCACCGGACCAGTTGCTTCCCGATAAGCAGCCTGCATATGTGCGATCCGCCATCTATCTTTTTGGCGCGTTGACCATTGGGAGTTTTGCGCTGGTCATCCTGACTGGGACTATTCTGGCAATCTTTGGGCCGCAGTGGTGGCATACCAACGCTATCGGCCATTTCTTCAACAGCCTCCATCTCTGGAGTGTTGAGGCGTTGTTCTTCTTTATGGTCCTCCATTTGTGGGGAACGTTCTTTCAGGGCGCGTGGCGTGATGGTCGTGGGCGCACCTGGATGACCGGTGTAGTGACGTTCGCAGTGAGCATCGTGGCGGCCTTCACTGGCTATCTCTCGCAGAGTAACTTCGACTCACAGTGGATCGCTGTCTCGGCCAAAGATGCGATGAACGCTATTGGTGTTGGCGGTTTTTTCAACGTACTCAATTTTGGCCAGATGTATGGCATGCACATTCTGGTACTGCCCGTCGCGATCATCGGGTTAGTCGCCCTGCATATCCTGCTGGTGCGTTTGCGCGGCGTCGTGCGTCCGTACCTGCTGCAGGGCGAGCAGCGCGACTCCTACACCAAAAGCATGACCCAGGAGCAATACTATCGTGGGGTGCGTATGGTTCCCTACGATTTGGTGCGTGAAGTGACGGTGGCGGGTGTGGCGGTTCTCGTGCTGGTGGTGATCCTGGCAGGTGCGTTCTCCTCCCCAGATGATCAACCAATGACGATGCAAAGTGTCGCACAGTCCGATCCACTAGGGTTTGTCACTGTCTCGCTCTCAGAACTCGCAGGAGACAGTCAGTTAGCGCAGTACGGCCCCCCTTACAACACGGCGAGTGGGGCGGTGCAATCATTTGGGCCAATCTCGCCACAGAATATCGCCGGAGTCAGCATTCCTATTGATACGGCGCAGGTCTATGTGCTCGGCCCACTCAAGACCGTTCAGGACGCAACAGTGACCGCCGCTGCGCGCGCATTTACCACCGCGTCAGCCGGTCAGCAGACGACGTGGGAGGGCGCCTATGGCACGGCGCTGGGCAAAGCTGATGGCTCGCTGGACGCTAGCGGCCACCTGAAAGTCGCCGTTGGCGACTACGGCCCATTACCCGTCATGTTCGGATCGTTGCTCGACATCGCGCGCAGTGGGGCGCTGGATGGCCTCTTGCTCAGCAATGGGCGATTCTACCAGACCGACTACACCAAGCCGTTGCTCTTCCTCAACGAGAACGCACTCCCCGCACGCGCGGGGCAACTCAACCTGTTGGGCAATCAGTGGGGGATGATGAATGAGACTGGTCCGTATCCCGGCCAGGCCTGGTTGTGGCTCTATACGTTCTGGTATCAAGTTCCCTTTGCGCCGTATACCGGCCCAAACGCCGATATTGCCGTCTGGGCGACGATGGCCATCCTGTCGCTGGCGTTGATCTTCCTGCCCTACATTCCAGGACTCAATAGCCTGCCTGAAATCATTGGAGTTCATCGCCTCATCTGGCGCGAGCATTATCGCGCTGTGCGCCCACCAGCGCGCCACGTCGCACGCACAGCTATCCTGACCGCTCTCGTCGTCGGATGGCGCGCAAAGTTCAACGAACGTTTTATGCGTTCACCCAGAACTCCCTAAGTGGTACTTGTAAGGCAGCACGGCAGATAACGTGGCGTGCTGCACGAAGCAAGCGAGTGATAGAGTTGAGTCTCTTCCCCCGCTAGGGCAGTCTGATAGCATCACGTCCGGCTGACGCATTGTTGTTGCCCGCTGTGCTCCCCTCTCCCTATGGGAGGGTGGGGCCAGGGGCGCCGTCGCGTCCGGCACAAGACGCCCATCACTGAAACGGACCTGTTATAACAAGTCCGTCTCGGACGTTAGGACTTCGCGGCGAACACGACAGCGGCGTTGGGGCCGCTCCCACAGGGAGCGGAAAGCACAGCATGCAACGCCAACGAGTCAGCCGGACTTGTTATTATCACAGTCAGGCGTCTCACGCATCCTTCGCGCCCTGCTTATGATAGGCGCGAATCTCCGTCATGGCCTGTTTCCCGCGTTCGACTAACTCCTGCGTCCAAAGTCGCTCATATGGCGCCAGTCCCTCCACCAGCGTGCGGGCGATGACGATGTTGCGGTACCACTTCCTGTCCGCTGGCACGATATGCCACGGCGCCCACTCCGTTCCGCAGCGGCCAAGCGCATCTTCGTAGGCGCGCTGATAGGCGTCCCAGTGCTTGCGTTCCTCCCAGTCGCCAACGGCAAGTTTCCATGCTTTGTCAGCATCTTGCTCACGGGCGAGCAGGCGTTTCTTCTGCTCATCCTTCGAGATGTGCAGAAAGAACTTGAAGATGATCACCCCGCTCTGCGTCAACATTCGCTCGAAGTCGTTGATCTGCGCGTAGCGACGTTCCCACACATCCTGCGCAACGAGTTCGTGGACGCGGACGGCCAGCACATCCTCATAATGCGAACGATTGAATACGCCGAGAGCGCTCAACGGCGGCGTGTGCTTGTGAACCCGCCAGAGGAAGTCATGCGCCAGGTCCTCCGGCGTCGGCGCCTTGAAGTTCGTCACCTGGCAGCCAACCGGATTGACGCGCGCCAGAACGTGCTTGATGGAGCCATCTTTGCCCGCCGTATCGAGTCCCTGCAAGATCACCAGCACGGCATTGTGCGCTGCGCCCCAGAGCAGTTCCTGCTGGCGCTGAATGCGGTCTTGCAGCGCCTTCAGTTCATCCTTCGCCCCAGCTTTCTCCATCCCATTCGTGTCAGCGGGGTCGAAGTCTGAAAGCGAGACGGCGCGGGGCATGGCGATGATGCGGCGGAGATCATGGGCAGCATAGGTATCCATACAATGACCTTCCCTGATATATCAACCTGTCTGTATTACCTGCTGTGATAGCATATGGTGACTCTGCCTGCCATCACACCACTGTCGAGGCGCCAGTGCGCATACGCCGTTCTTCGCGGGTACGCAACTGGCCACATGCGGCGGCGATGTCGTCGCCACGCTCGGCGCGCACGCTGTTGCTCACACCCGCTGAACGCAGGATGTCGCGGAAAGCGCGGATCGCCTCACCCGTCGGTGGCCGGTAGTCGGCGGAGGTTTTGTTGACGGGGATCAGGTTGACGTGGCCCAGATGCGCCAGCGGCGCTAGCAGCCGCCCCAACTCGCGGGCGTGATCGGGCGCATCGTTCACACCGGCGAGCAGTACATACTCGAACGTCACCTGCCGGTTGGTGTGCGCCACATACTGCTGGCAGGCATCCAGCACAGCCGCGATGGAATATTTGCGCGTGATAGGCATCGTGCGCAGGCGCATCGTGTTGTTGGGCGCATGCAATGAGATGGCGAGATTGACCTGCAACGGCTCCGCCGCCAGTCGCAGGATGCCAGGGACCAGCCCAACCGTCGAGATCGTCATATGCCGCGCGCCGATATGCAGCCCCTCCGCCATGTTGAGGATGCGGACAGCCTTCAGTGTATTGTCATAGTTGTGCAGCGGCTCGCCCATGCCCATGAAGACGAGGTTGGTGACGCGATCAATCGTCGCGCCGTCGGGCGCCTGCCAGGGATGCTCGCGCAGGTCGCGCGCGAAGTGGACCACCTGCGCCACGATCTCGCCCGCCGTCAGATGCCGGTCGAAGCCCATCTGCCCGGTTGCGCAGAAGGTGCAGCCATAGGCGCAGCCCGCCTGGGTGGAGACGCAGACAGTGGCGCGGGCGCGTCCCTCGCTGCTGGCAGGATAGAGCATCAGCACCGACTCGATCAGCCTGCCATCGGCGAGTTCCAGCAGCAGTTTGCGCGTGCGGCCATCCTTCGAGAGCAGCGCCGTCTGCACACGCGGCCCTGCGATGCTGGCAGTCTCGTTCAGTCGCTCACGGAAGGCGGCGGGCAATGTTCGCATGGCGCCGAAGTCGGGCGTCAGCATGTCGTAGATCCATCCGGCAAGCTGTTTGGCCCGGAAAGCTGGCTGCCCCTGCTCAACCACCCACGCCGTCAGTTCTGCGAAGGTCATCCCCAGCAGATCGGTCTTTGTAGTGGTATGTGATTGTGTATCTTGATGCGCTTTGGTGAGTGGAGTTTCGATCATGATTCCCTATCTATTGCAATCCGCAGGTATGTAGCCAACAGGCCAGCGGCTGAAGCCGCGCCTCCGGGCTGACGCTACGAAGCCCGCCCGCGCGGGCTGGGAACGAGAGCGCATCGTGTTTGTCGAGCAGCATTATGCGCCAAGTGTGGCGTGGGCCAGATTGGGATAGCCACGCAGCAACTCCTCGCTCGGAAGGGCGCGTTTGCCCTCTAATTGTACCACCTCCAACGCGAGCGCCCCCTGCCCGCAGGCACACCCCAACGCGCCATAGCCCGCGTTGGCGCCTAGCGGAAATGTTGCGCCCGGAGTTGGCGTCGTCTCACGAAGTGTCTCTGGCAGCAACCCAGATGGCAGCGGGCGGGCGCGCAAAACTTTCAACTGCTTGCCGTTCCAGGTGGTGAAGGCGCTGGGCCACGGCGTGACGGCGCGTATCTGGCGATCAAGCACATCGGCGGGATGGCTCCAGTCGAGGCGACCATCCTCCTTGCGCTGCGGGCGTGTCATGGTAGCCTGCGCCTCATTCTGTGGCTGTGGGGTGATGCGCCCCGCCAGCCACTGCGGCAGCGTCTCGCGCAACAGATGGGCGCCCAGGATCGCCAGCCGTTCGGTAAGCGCGCCGGTCGTCTCCTGCTGGCCAATAGGGGTGGCGCGCGCGGTGAGGATGTCGCCAGTATCCAGCCCCTCGTTCATCAGCATGATCGTGACGCCGGTTTCTTCTTCGCCCGCCTGGATGGCGGCGGCGATGGGTGAGGCGCCCCGCCAGCGCGGCAGCAGCGAGGCGTGGATATTGAGGCAGCCGTGGGCGGGCAGACGCAACACATCGAGCGGCAGAATCTGCCCGAAAGCGGCGACGACGATCAGATCAGGCGCCAGTGAGCGCAACAGATCGAACGCCTCTGGTCGGCGCAAGGGTCCGGGCTGGTAGATGGGCAATCCGGCGTCGAGCGCATACTGCTTGGCAGGTGTATAGACTGTTTGCTGTCCGCGCCCTATCGGCTTGTCGGGCCGTGTCACCACTCCCACCAGCGCCAGGCCACCTGGCCAGAGATCGCCCGGCGCGGTATGCTCTCCCAGTGTCCATAACGAGGGGACCGCAAAGGCTGGTGTCCCCATGAACACTATGCGGATCGGCTGCTGATCAGCCTGTTCTTCACCCATCGCGCATCAACCTTCATTCGCCGTCTGGCACAGACGCTGCCACGCGATGCGCAGGCCGCTGAGGATCAGGTTGGGGTCTACCACATCTATGCAGGGTGTCACACGCGCCATGAGATCGGCGAGGCCACCATGCGCGATCACCTGCGCCTGGGCTCCGCCGGGAATCTCGCTACGCAGCCGCGCTACCAGCCCCTCCACCATCCCGACGTGCCCAAAGACGATGCCCGACTGCATGCTATGTGCCGTGTTCGTGCCAATCGCAGCGGGCGGCGGCGTCAACTCGACGGAGTAGAGCCGTGAGGCGGCGC
>JBDTAI010000251.1:0-6837 GCA_039924685.1 Ktedonobacterales bacterium | reverse complement strand
CTCGCAGGAGGCGCGCGCCGGTCTCTCAGAGTTCCGCATTCCCCGCGATATGGACAGGCAGCTCTTCGACTTCCAGAAGGCTGCGGTGCAGATCGCGGCGCACCATGTGAACAAGCGCGGCGGCGTGCTGATCGGCGATGTGGTGGGGTTGGGCAAGACGCTGATGGCGACGGCGCTGGCGCGTATCCTTCAGGACGACTTCACCTATGAGACGCTGATCATCTGCCCCAGGAACCTGGTGAAGATGTGGCAGGATTACGTTGACCGCTACCGTCTGGTGGCGAAGGTGCTGTCGCTCACGCAGGCGCAGAACGATCTGCCCAATCTGCGTCGCTATCGGGTGGTGTTGATTGACGAGAGCCACAACCTGCGCAACCGCGAGGGCAAACGCTACAAGGCGATCAAGGACTACATCGAGAAGAACGACAGTCGCTGCATTCTGTTGAGCGCCACGCCCTATAACAAGTCATACCTCGACCTCTCGGCGCAGTTGCGGCTCTTCATCCCGGATGATCGCGATCTGGGAGTGCGCCCTGAACGGTTGATCCGCCAGATGGGCGAGGCGCAGTTCAGGCAGTTGCAATGCGCACCACGCACGCTGGCCGCCTTCGACAAAAGCGAGTATAGCGACGACTGGCGCGACCTGATGCGCCTCTTTCTGGTGCGGCGCACGCGCAGTTTCATCCAGCGCAACTATGCCAGGACCGATCCCGCCACCGGCAGGCAGTATCTGGAGATGCCAGACGGCAAACCACCCTCGTATTTCCCGCTGCGTGAGCCGCGCACGGTGCGCTTCAGCGTGGACGACGCGCACCCCGACGATCCCTATGCGCGCCTCTATGCGCCCGGCGTGGTGAGCGCGATTGACACCTTGCGTCTGCCGCGCTATGGCCTGGGCGAATATGTGAAGGCGCGTGGCGGCCCGTCGCCAACTGCTGCCGATCAGGCGATCCTCGCCGATCTCTCGCGCGCGGGGCAACGGCTGAAGGGCTTTTGCCGCACCAATCTCTTCAAGCGGCTGGAGAGTGGTGGCCCGGCGTTCCTGCAATCCATCGAGCGGCACATTCTGCGCAATTTCGTCTTTCTGCATGCGCTCGAACACGATCTTCCGCTGCCACTGGGAACGCAGGACGCCGAGCTACTGGACGCCGACGCCACCGACGAGGACGCCGACGAACTCTTGCCGCCCGCCACCGATGATGCCACCAACGCCGATCCATCGGAGCGCGCGCTGGCCAGCAGCGAACCTGGCGCCGACCTGCAAGACCCAGCGCACAACCACCCGCAAACGCAGGCGCAAACGCCGCTGTCTCCGGCGCTTGGCGCCGAGGAAGACTATCGCCGCCGTGCCGCTCAGGTCTATGCCCAGTTTGCCGGGCCGCTCAAACGCCGTTTCAAGTGGCTGAAGGCGGATTTCTTCCGCAGCGACCTGCATGATCACCTGCAGGCCGATGCGCGGGCGCTCTTGCGGGCGCGCGCCACATGCGGCGCGTGGGACCCCGCCGCCGACGCCAAGCTGAATGCGCTGCACGATCTGCTGACGCAGCGCCACCCGACACAGAAGCTGCTGATCTTCACCCAGTTCGCCGATACGGCGCGCTACCTGGAGCAACAATTGCAGGCGCGCGGCGTGGTGGCGCTGGCACAGGTGACGGGCGATAGCGATGACCCCACTGCGCTCGCCTGGCGTTTCAGCCCGCAGAGCAACGACAAACACGCGCTGGTCGGTTCACCGAGCGAGCTGCGCATCCTGATCGCCACCGATGTGTTGAGCGAGGGGCAGAACTTGCAGGACTGCGCCATCATCGTCAACTATGATCTACCCTGGGCGATCATCCGCCTGATCCAGCGCGCCGGACGTGTTGATCGCATTGGTCAGCGGGCGGATACGATTCTGTGCTACTCGTTCCTGCCCGCCGAGGGGGTGGATCAACTGCTGCGGCTGCGGGCGCGGGTGCGGGCGCGGCTTCAGCAGAACGCCGATGTGGTCGGCACTGATGAACGGTTCTTTGAGGACGACATGAGCGACCAGCAGATGCTCGACCTCTACAACGAGCGCGCAGGCATTATGGAGGTGGAGGCCGACGACGGCGATGTGGACCTTGCCTCGCAGGCATATAGCATCTGGAAAAACGCCATACTGGCCGATCCATCGCTGGAAAAGACCATCGCTGCGCTGCCAACGGTTGTCTACTCCACCCGCGCGCATCAGCCGACCGCCGCCGCGCCGGAGGGTGTGCTGCTCTATCTGCGCACCGCCGAGGGCAACGACGCGCTGGCCTGGGTGGACAGTCAGGGGCAGCCCGTCACCGAGTCGCAGAGCGCCATTCTGCGCGCCGCCGAGTGTAGTCGCGATCTGCCCGCACAGCCACGCCGCGCGGATCATCATGAGTTGGTGGCGCAGGCGGCGCGCCTGATCGCCCAGGAGGAACAGCAGATTGGCGGGCAGCTTGGCCGTCGCTCCGGCGTGCGGGCGCGGGTGTATGAGCGGCTGAAGGCGTATGTGCAGCAGATGAAGGGAACACTGTGGGAGAGCGGCGAACTCGACCGCGCCCTGGAAGACATCTATCGCTATCCGCTGCGCGAGACGGCGAGCCAGACACTGGGCCGCCAGCTACGCGCGGGCATCGGCGACGACCGGCTGGCCGATCTGGTGAAGGCGCTGCGCGAGGAGGATCGCCTCTGTGTAATCCATGACGCCGACAGCGATGATCAGGCCACCGCCCGCGATCCGCAGATTCTCTGCTCGCTGGGGCTGCGGGCGGACGGAGCGCGGACATGAAGGTTGGTCCGGCGCACGGCGACGGGGGGCCTGAAGGCCACCTGTTGAGGCGGCTTGAGGCGGGTCAGAAAGGCGGCGGTGAATGAGGCGCCGCAGGTGATATACTTGCGGTGTTTGCCGCAATTCGTACTGGAACAGGAGCATCTATGGCTAGCGTTATCGAGGAACTGCACAATCTCATTGATTCTCTGCCAGCACAGGACCAGGAGCGGGCGCTTACCTATGTGCGTGAGCTTGCGCAACAGAAGGCGCCTGCGCCACGCTCATCGTTGCCACCTGGGACGCCACCAGAGGTATTGCTGCGCATCACCGTTTCACCCGAAGTCGGCGAGGCGCTGACCCAGGCATTCGAGGCATCCGAGCATATAGACGCAGAAAGCTGGAACCTCGATGAGTACCGCTGGAAGTAGCGCCACAACGCCAGCGGGAGGCGTCTACCTGCTGGATACCAGTATTCTGATCCTGTCGCTACGTGGTGATGGGGGTATCCGCGCACGGCTGGCTGGCGCATCCCGCCTTTATATTCCCAGTATCGCGCTGGGTGAACTCTATGTGGGCGCTTACGGTTCGCCGACGCGCGAGGATGAAGCGGTGCGCGATATTGACGCGCTTGCCACTGGTATGACTATCCTCGCCACCGATACGCTCACTGCGCCGATCTATGGGCGCGCGAAGTCCGATCTGAAGCGACGTGGCTATGCCATGCCTGACAATGACATCTGGATTGCGGCGACAGCGATGCAGCATGGGCTGACGCTGGCCGCGCGCGACACGCACTTTGACTTGATTGGCGGACTCGCGCATGAGCAATGGTAGGTTCGCCCTGCATCGTATCGCGCGTCGGTCTTCCAAGCCTGCGATCAGAGAAGGACACACCCACCATGACCACCACCTCCACCTCCACCTCCTCGACCTCGACGACCATCACCAGCGCGCGCCTTCAGCAGATCAGCGCCCGCATCCGTGAGTTCGACCTGGGCAATCTCTTTCGGGAGGAGTTGGGGTGGGATCGGGCGCGGGTGAGTCCGCTGAGTGTGGTGGTGGGCGAGCAGACGTATACGCTGACGCCACTGGCGCAGAAGCGCGAGGCGGTGGTGATCTTTCAGTGCGCGCCCGACAGCCTGGGTGGCGTCCCCGATCAGGCCACGCGCCGCAGGATCGAGGCGCAGGTGGAGCATACCTACCATGAGCATGTGATTGTCTTCGTGGACCGCGACCAGACGACGCAGGTATGGCAGTGGGTCAAGCGCCAGCCGGGGCGCGCGCTGGTGTATCGCAATCCGAAGTTCTATCGTGGGCAGTCGGGCGAGGCGCTGGCGCAGCGCATCAACGAACTCTATGTGGACCTGCTCGACGAAGAACGCCTGACGCTCACCGATGTGCTGGAGCGCGCAGGCCGCGCCTTCGATGTGGAGAAGACGACCAGGAAGTTCTATGATCGCTTCAAGGTGGAGCATGGCCAGTTTGTGGCAGTGATTGACGGCATCGCCAGTGACGCCGACCGCGACTGGTATGCCTCGCTGATGCTCAACCGGCTGATGTTCACCTGGTTCATCCAGAAAAAGGGCTTTCTGGACGGCGACACCGACTATCTGCGCAACCGCCTGGCGCGCACACAGCAACGCCTCGGCGCCGACCAGTTCCATAGCTTCTATCGCTCCTTCCTGCTGCACTTCTTCCACGACGGGCTGGGCAAACACGAGCGTGAGCGCGACGACGCCATCCGCGAACTGATCGGGCGTATTCCCTATCTCAACGGCGGTCTCTTCGAGGTCCACAACATCGAGGCCAGCAACCCGCAGATCGCCATCCCCGACGCCGCCTTCGCGCGCATCTTCGCCTTCTTCGACGCCTACACCTGGCATCTGGATGAGCGGCCCGACCGGCCCGACAACGAGATCAACCCCGACGTGCTGGGCTATATCTTCGAGAAGTACATCAACCAGAAGCAGATGGGCGCCTATTACACCAAAGAGGACATCACCGGCTATATCAGCCGCAACACGATCCTGCCGCATCTGCTGGACGCCGCCCGCAGCGATTGCAAGGTGGCCTTCGCGCCCGCTGGCGAGGTGTGGCGCCTGCTGGCCGACGACCCCGACCACGCTATCTACGAACCCGCGCGGCATGGCTGCACTCTGCCGCTGCCCGACGACATCGCCGCTGGTGTGGGCGATGTATCGCAACGTGGCGCCTGGAACCGTCCCGCTGATGCGGGCTATGCGTTGCCGACGGAGACCTGGCGTGAGCATGTGGCCCGCCGCGCGCGCTATGAGGCGTTGCATGCCAAGCTGGCGGCTGGCGCGGTCCACGAGATCAACGACCTGATCACCTACAATCTGGACATCCAGACCTTTGCGCAGGATGTGATCGCGCAGTGCGAGGGGCCGGAGGTGGTGCGCGCCATGTGGAAGGCGCTGACCCGCGTGACGGTGCTGGACCCCACCTGTGGCTCTGGCGCGTTCCTCTTTGCCGCGCTGAATACGCTGGAGCCGCTGTATGACGCCTGCCTGGCGCGTATGGACTCGTTCGTGGCGCAGTTCGACCGCGAGGGCGCCTCACAGAAGGGCGGCGACTTCCGCGCAATTCTGGAGACGATGCGACCGCACCGCAACCGCGACTACTACATCCGCAAGGCAATCATCGTCAACAACCTCTATGGCGTGGACATCATGGCGGAGGCGGTGGAGATCGCCAAACTGCGACTGTTTCTGGCGCTGGCGGCGCGGCTGGCGGCGGCGGAGCAGATCGAGCCGCTGCCCGATATTGACTTCAACATCCGCGCGGGCAACACGCTGGTGGGCTTTGCCACGCTGGCCGAGGCGGAGCAGGCCATCAGCTACGGCGCCAACCATCACGACGACACCCGCCAGACGAAGATAGACTTTGACGATACGGCAGGCCGTGTGAAGGAGCATGCCGCCGACCTCGCCCGCCTGTTCGACAGGTTCCGTGAGCAGCAGATGGCGCTGGGCGGCAACGTCACCCGCGCCGACAAGGACGAACTGCGCGCCCGCCTGGGCGCGCTGACGCGGGAACTGGATGGCTATCTGGCCTCGCAGTATGGCATTGACCAGTATGAATACCCCGACCCCGCGACGCTGACGGCAAAGCTGGCGGACTGGCAGGCCAGCCACCAGCCCTTCCACTGGTTCGCCGAGTTCTATGAGATCGTGCAGGAGCGCGGCGGCTTTGACGTGATCATCGGCAACCCACCATATGTGGAGTACAAAAATGCGCGTGACAAGTACACAGTCTTAGAATTTGAGACTTTGGCATGCAGCGACCTTTATGCCTATATAATGGAGCGATCCGCCCATCTGCTGCACAAGCAAGGCTTATTAGGGATGATTGTGCCGATTTCTATAGCGAGTACCGATGGATTCGGAAGTCTACGCAGGTTTATGTTGAGAGTTTTCCGCGCCTCCTGGTTTCTCAATTTTGCCGAGCGGCCATCCAAGCTATTTACTGGTGTTGAAAAGCGGTTGACGTTATGGATTGCAAGCAAAGGCACAGATGATCCTGCGCTTTTCGCATCTGGATACAGGCGCTGGTTTGCTGAAGAACGGGAGACTTTGTTCCCGCAAACAACCTTTGCGCAATGGCCAATCAGTGCGATTGACAGGATCGTTGCACTTCCCAAGATTAGCACATCTCTTGAGGCCAATCTCCTTAATCGCGCTTTCGAAGATGAGCGCCTTGACTTGTCGCTTTTGGATAACTCCGAGCATGTTGTCTACTATACACGGAAATTACGCTACTTTGTTCAGTTTTTCGATTTCGTACCGCAGGTTTATGATTCATCAAATCAGCAAATTGAACCTTCCGAGTTGAAGAGATTATGCCTCAAGAACTCATCGGACAGAGATGTTTGCCTCGCAGTATTGAACTCCAGCCTGTTCTTCTGGTTTTTCAACGTCTTCTCAGATGTCCGTAATGTAAATCGGCGAGAGATAGAAGTGTTCCCATTTTCAATGACTCGGTTGAGCGAAAGCGTTAGAAAGGCGCTAGTGGTACACGGACAACTGTTATCAGCTGACTTTCAGAGGAACTCC
>JBDTAI010000250.1:0-13410 GCA_039924685.1 Ktedonobacterales bacterium | reverse complement strand
CCAGGCGTTGCTGGCGGCGGCCCAGGACTTCTTCGACCGCTACAACCAGCAGCCTGACGCCGTCCTTTCTATCATTGGCGCGCATGCCACGAAACAAACTTGAATGTACTTAGTAGTCAGTCCGTTTTGGTTTTGGTGTCGGGATAGAGTTGTGCCAGCTTGGTGCGGACAACCTGGGAGGTGAACTGCCAATCAATGGTGGCCTGCGCCGCGATGCGCGCGGCTTCCAGCGCGCATCGCGGCGACCCGGTGGCGTCAGGTCGGCAGATCGCCGACCGAACGCGAGAGGCAACCCCGCTCGAAGACACTGATCTCAATCTCGGCCATGTTGAGCCAACTGCCATGCGTGGGCGTGTAATGGAACTCGAGTCGCTCCAGGATCGCCCGCGCCCGCTCCGGCGGGAAGGTCGCATACAGCGCCGCAGGCACATGGGTGTTGAGGTTATCGACCACCAGCCGGACATACGCGACGTCGGGATAGCGGTCTTCGACCAGATAGCGCAGTTGCTCGGCAAACTCGGCGCGCGTGCGGCGCTCCGTCACGGCGACATGCCGCCACCCGGCCAGCGGCTCGACCATGACGAACAGATCGGCGATCCCTTCCCGCACGTATTCGTAGTCGCGGCGCTCGACGGCGCCTGGTTTGGCTGGTCGAGGCGCGCGGGTCTGGTCGTGCAGCACGACGGGCTTCTCATCCAGGCAGACGGTGGGGTACGCGAGGTCGTAGGGTTCGGCGTAGAGGTCCAACACGTCTTCCATCGCCGCGACGAACTCGGCGCCTACCGTGGGGATACACCACTCACGATGCTGCCACGGCTTGAGCTGGTTCTGCGCAAGAAGGCGCGGATGGTTTCGGGCGAGATGCGCGGGACATATCCCAACTCGACCGCCTGGCCCGCCAAGAGGCGCAGCGTCCAGTGGTCGCGGCCCTCGGGCGCCTCGCTGCAGGCGAGCGCGATGAGATGGGCTTGTTGCGTCCCTGTGAGCGCTTGGCGACGCCGCTCCTGGCGCTTGTCGGTCAGCACCGCTTCCACCCCACCGTCGGCGAAGTGGTGGCGTATCCGCTTGACCGTATTGAGGCAGACATCGAAGGCGCGGCAGACCTCCGCCTCGCTCCAGCCCGCCACGCTGTCGTCTCACGCTGTCGTCTCACGCTGTCGTCTCACGCTGTCGTGATGATGGCGTGTCAATGCGCCACTGTGACGTGGTGACATCCCTATCTGAATAGATGCTTTGATGACGCCTGAAAATGACACGTTCTACGGCGTCCACCCGCAATTACGCATTTTTGCGCAGGTGGCGCCGCACGAGTACGGCGCCCTCATCACACAGGCGTGGCGCGTTTCGTATAGCATCACCGAGCGAACGTTGATAGTGGGCATCTGCGGATATCTGCGAACACCAGCCACTACATGTGCAGAGCGCATGTAGTGGCTGGTGGTGATGGCGATACAGACGCCAGGGTGGTACAATACGCGTGTATGTGTCGCTGGGGATGGCTGCTCATGAGCCATGGTGGCGACGCAACGGGCAGGGGGGCCGCACGCGCGACCGCCCTCAGTGTGTTGTGCGCACTGGGGATGACTTATTGACACTTGAGTGAAAGAGAGCGTGCGGCGGTGAAGCTGATCGTGGGCCTGGGCAACCCTGGAATGCGCTATGCGCGCACCCGCCACAACGTCGGCTTCGACACGGTAGACTTGCTGGCACAGCGCCTGGGCTGGTCGTGGGACATCCGCCGCAGTCGCGCAATTCTCGCCAGTGGCGCCCTCGATGTTCAGGGTATCGTCGAGAAGGCGCTGCTCGCCAAGCCACAGACCTACATGAACGATAGTGGCCTGGCGGTCGCTGATCTCGTCCGCTTCTATAAGCTGGACCTTGCCAATCTGCTTGTGATCTGCGACGACCTTGATCTGCCACTGGCAAGGGTGCGGATGCGCGAACGTGGCGCAGCGGGCGGGCAACACGGCCTGGAATCCACGATCCGTCTGCTGGGAAGCAACGACTTTGCACGCCTCAAGATCGGCATCGGGCGACCGGAGCATGGGCGTGATGAGAACGTAGACTTTCTCTTGAGCGCGCCGCGTGGTGATGAGCGCATCGCGCTTGACACTGCCATCGATCGCGCCGCCGACGCCGCGCTGTCCTGGGCCACTGAAGGCGCCCAGGTCGCCATGAACCAGTTCAATGCCTGATCTCATATAAGGGTCTTCAGGCCCGTTCTCGTCCGTGTTCTGGTACTTCAGTGCCGAGAGCACGCTACCTATCGTCGCGTGTTCCGGCTTTTCAAAGCCGAGAGAGGCGCGGTGAAGTCACTTTTCTTTGGAGGCTATCCGTTGTCTTTGCGAGGATTGTTGCCGCTGCTCACCGCTCGCCCGGAGTTCCGCCGCCTGCGCGACGCACTGACGGTCAGTGGCGCGACAGGAACACACGCGCCCACCATCTCTGGCGTGAGTGAGGCGGCACGACCCTATCTGGTCGCTGCGCTGGCGCAGGAACAGACCGCGCCACTGCTCTATGTTGTACGCGATGACGAGCAGGTGGCGAGCGTCACCCAGACGCTGACAACTTTGATCGGGCGCGATATTCCCGTGCAGCCCTACCTCGACCGCGACGCGCTGCCCTATGAGCGGCTGATGCCCGACCGAGAGACCGTCAAGGCGCGCATGCAAGCGCTGACGCTGCTCACCACCCACAACGGCCCACTGATCATCGTCTGTTCCGCACGCGCGCTCACCCAGCCGCTAATGGCGCCGCAAGAGTACGCCCATCTCTTGCAGGAGGTGAAGAGCGGGCTGCAACTCGATCCGCGCATGCTGCTGGTGCGGCTGCTGGCGCTGGGCTACGAGTTCGTGGCCGAGGTGGAGGAGGTCGGGCAAGTCAGCCAGCGTGGCGGCATAGTTGACCTGTTTCCGCCGACGATGGAGCGCCCGGTGCGCGTTGAGTACTTTGGCGACGAGGTGGAATCCGTTCGCAGCTTCGATCCCGCCACCCAGCGGTCGCTCAACGAGATCGCTGTGGCGCATCTCGGCCCGGCGCGTGAGGCGCTGCCCACGCGTGGTCCACAGGCCGCCGAACGTCTCGCGGCGCTTGATATCGTAGGGCTGCATCCCGACGCCCGCGCTCGCTGGCAGAGTGACCTTGACAATCTGCGGGATCGCCAGTCCTTCGACGATATCGGCTTCTATTTGCCCTATCTGCACGAGCCAACCTCACTGCTGGCCTATCTGCCGCAAGACAGCCTGATCGTGCTGCACGACGAAGTCGCGCCACAGCACATCGCCACTGAGATCACCGAGCAGGGTGAAGCGTTGCGCGACCGGTTGGAGCGCGAGGGCGAGAATCCGCCGGGAATGCTGCCTGCATTCATCTCCTGGGAGCAGATTACGCCGCAACTCAGCGCTCACCAGCAGACGCGCTTTGCCGGACTGATTACGGATGAGCAGGCCGAGGGGGAGCATACCGGCAGCGTCTACGCGCCTGACCTCGTTCCCGCGCAGTCCTATGGCGGACGGGTGCGCGCCTTTGCGCAGGATGTGCGCAGGCAATTGAACGAGCGCCAGCGTGTGGTGATCGTCAGCATGCAGGCGCGGCGACTGGCTGAACTCTTTGGCGACGAAGCGCTACTTGGCCACAACAATACGGTGGTCGTCTCGCCCGCCGTCGAATTGCCCGACGCCCCAGAGCCGGGAACACTCACCGTCGTCCACGGGCGCTTCCCGGAGGGCTGGCATAGTCGCCTGCTGGCGCTCACCGTCTATACCGACACCGAGGTCTTTGGCTGGTCGCGGCGTCAGGGTGAACAGCGGCGACGCGCCGCCACACCAACCGCCTTCCTGGCGGAGCTGCGCCCCGGCGACTTCGTGGTCCATCAGGACCACGGCATCGGGCGCTTCGACGGGCTGGTGAAGCTGAATAACGGCGGCGTCGAGCGTGAATACCTGCTGATCCAGTATGCCGGATCGGACAAGCTCTATATCCCCACCGATCAGCTTGACAGGATCACGCGCTATATCGCTATGGGCGATGTGACGCCTTCCCTAAGCAAGCTGGGTGGCGGCGATTGGGTACGCGCCAAGCAGCGCGCCAAAGAGAGTGCGCGTGACATCGCCCGCGATCTGCTGCGGCTCTATAGTGTGCGCGAGACGGTCGAGGGGCATTCCTTCCCGTCGGATGAGGAGCAGCCCTGGCTTCAGGAACTCGAAGAGGGCTTCCCCTATGAGGAGACACCCGACCAGGCGCATGCCATCGCCGATGTGAAGGGCGACATGGAACGCGCCCGCCCGATGGATCGGCTGGTCTGTGGCGACGTGGGCTATGGCAAGACCGAGGTGGCCCTGCGCGCCGCCTTCAAGGCCGTGCTGGATCAGCGGCAGGTGGCGATCCTCGTGCCGACAACCATCCTGGCATTGCAGCACTTCAACACCTTCAGCCAGCGCCTCAAGCCGTATCCTGTGCGCGTGGAATTGTTGAGCCGCTTCCGGTCGGAGAAGGAGCAGAAGGACACCTTGCGCGATCTGGCCAGCGGGCAGGTAGACATCGTGATCGGCACGCACCGGCTGTTGCAGAAGGATGTGCAGTTCAAGAATCTGGGGCTGCTGGTGATTGACGAGGAGCAGCGGTTCGGCGTCTCACACAAGGAGCGGCTGAAGCAGATGCGCGCTGAGGTGGATGTGCTGACGCTCTCCGCCACGCCGATTCCGCGCACGCTCTATATGGCGCTGGCCGAGGTGCGCGACATGAGCGTGATCGAGACGCCGCCGCACGAGCGCCTACCGATCCGCACCTACATCCGCGAGGCTGATGACGATCTGGCGCGCGAGGTGATCCTGCGCGAGATTGATCGTGGTGGACAGGTGTTCTTTGTGCATAACCGTGTCAAGGGCATACAGACCATCGCCCAGCGGCTGCGCAAGCTCGTGCCAGAGGCCAAGATTGTTGTCGGTCACGGTCAGATGGATGAGGATCAGCTCGAACAGGTGATGCTCGACTTCTCCGCTGGTGAGGCGAATGTGCTGGTCAGCACGACGATCATCGAGAACGGGCTGGACATCCCCAACGCTAACACGATCATCGTCAACAACGCGGGCTACTTCGGCCTTGCGCAGCTCTATCAGTTGCGCGGGCGTGTGGGACGTAGCACCCAGCAAGCCTACGCCTACTTCCTTTACAACAAGGATACACGGCTGACCCAACTGGCGGAGAAGCGGCTGCGGGCGATCTTCGAGGCGACCGAGCTTGGCGCAGGTTTCCGCATCGCCATGAAAGACCTGGAGATACGCGGCGCGGGCAATCTGCTGGGCGCCGAACAGTCCGGCTTCATGAACTCGGTCGGCTTCGATCTGTATACGAAGTTGCTGGCCGACGCCATCGCCGAGACACAAGGCCAGTCGGGCGCCCATGTGCGTGAGGCTGCGCCTGTCACGCCTGTCTCCATTGAGTTGCCGGTTGACGCCTTTATCCCCGACGAGTATATTGGTGACCGCACGCTGAAGATGAGCTTCTATCAGCGCATGGCGAACCTGGAACGCCCCGAACAGGTGGAGGCGCTGGCGGCGGAGATGACTGACAGGTTTGGCGAGCCACCCGCTCCCGTGGCGCATCTGCTGGGGCTGGTGAGGTTGAAGACCGAGGCGGTGGCGCTGGGCTACGAGTCGGTGGGTGTGCGCGATAGCGAGATGTACTTCAAGGTCCGTCGCACAATCTCGGTGGACCGCGTGGCACTCTACAAACGCTTCCGCACCGAGGCGCGTGTGCAACTCAACGAGGTCTTCATCCCACGCCGCCGCTTCACTCAGGAGACGACGCGCTGGCTGGGAGAGTTGCGCGACCTGCTGCCGGTGATCGTCGGTGTCAACCGCGCCACGCCGTCGGCGGCGGAAACGAACGGCGCAAGTGGAGCGAATGGGGCGAAACCAGCAGCCGCGCCAACCGGCGGATCTGCAAAGACCCACTGATATGCGCTTGATACAGGGCTTTCTCTGTAGGGGCGTCTGGCGGACGTCCCTGCGGCCCTTGCCAACGCGACGGCCAGCGGCTGAAGCCGCACCGAGAGGCTCCGCCGCACACCCCGTCTGCTCGGGCTGGAGATTGTTAGAGTGAGGACATCGTGACACAAATCTATCTTATCCGACACGGACAGGCGTATTGCAACGTGGACAAGGTGCTGGCAGGTATGAACAGCGATACCGGCCTGACGCCATTTGGTGTACGACAGGCCGAACGGTTGCGCGACAGACTGACTGCAACCGGTGAGATCGTCGCCGATGTATTGATCGCCAGCACATTGCCACGCGCCCGCCAGACCGCCGAGATCCTCGCGCCTGCGCTGGGTCTGCCGATCATCCCTGATGACGATGTGCAGGAGTTGCGGGTGGGTGAAGCTGACGGCTTGACGTGGGAGCAGTACATCACGCAGTTTGGCCCCCCGCCAGACTTCCGCGAGGCGCCGTTTCAGCCGCTCTTTAAGGGGGGCGAGAACTGGGCGCAGTTCGTGCTGCGCGTGGGGACGGCGCTGCATCGCATCGCGCAGGAATACGAGGGCAAGACAGTAGTGGTAGTCTGCCACGGCGGCGTGATAGACGCCTCATTCATCATTTGCCTGGGAATGAACATGCTGGCGCTGCCACCTGCGCAGTTCCACACGCGCAACACCTCAATCACGCACTGGGAGCGGTATGCCTATGGCGAGGAGCACCACTGGCGGCTGGCGGGCTACAACGACGACCTGCACACCCGCGACCTCGATGCGCCCGAACGCCTCGGCTGGGTGCGCCTCAACGCCGAACCGCCCGCTGGCAGCGATGCGCCCGCCGCGCCCGTTCCCACCGAGCCAACACCGGAGGAAGCGGCAGCCAGCGCCGCCCAGTAGTCATGCAGGGTCTCAGCTTGTGAAATGCGCCGGAATCCCGTGCATGCCAAGCGTGAGCGAAACCTCGCCACCGTGGTGCAGATCGTGTTCAAGCACATGCCACACCACCCAGGCGCGTGACAACTGGACGATCTTGCCATCCCAATCGTCGGGAAAGGTCTGCTGTATATCCGCAGGACTCCAGCGACTCAGGCAACCGGCCATAAGCTGCCAGGTGCTATCAAGGGCCTGAGCCAGTTCTGTACCTGTTCGCGCAGGGGCGCCCGGCTCGTCCCAGAGTGCAATGTCCGTCACGTCTACGGTAGCATCCTCACCCAGGAAGTGGGTGAACCAGCCAGCGCGGCAGCCGACGATGTGCGCGACATTCTCGCCGATGGAACGCAGGTCCGGCGCGGCGCGCAACGTGAGTTGCTCCGCTGTGAGCGGAGCAACCGAGTCTTTGATCTGATCCTGATAGTTCTTCCAGGATGTGTAGAAGGTCGAGAGCGTGAAGTTTTCTTCAGCCATGCGCCATGTCTCCTTGTTTCTGGTCTAATGTTGCTGACCTAGCGACGCTTTCACCCGGCGCAGCATGGCAATATGCTCGTGCGGTGAGGTGAGGCCCGCGTTCATTGTGTTGACGCCCAGATGCGTGGCGCCCAGCGCCCGCCAGGCATCGGCGTAGCTGGCCCACTGGCCTTCGGGGACCTGCCCGACGCTCAGACGCGCCTCGATGCCCACCGCCTGCTCGTCGCGCCCAGCCTCGCGGGTATACTGCCGCAATTGCTCGACCATTGCGCGCGCCTTGTCATCCGGCGCCATCTGCGGAAACCAGCCATCACCCAGCCGCGCCGCCCGCTTCAGGGTCACCTCGGCCGAACCGCCGATCCAGATGGGAATCGGGCGCTGAACGGGTAGTGGCATAATACCAGCATCTTCGATCTGATGCCAGCGTCCGTTGAACGTCACCGTCGGCTGGGTCCAGAGCGCCCGCAGGACGGCGATCTGCTCCTCACTGCGAGCGCCGCGTGTGGCGAAGTCCTCGTTGAGCGCCTGATACTCCACCGGATTCCAGCCGACGCCAACGCCCAGCCGCAGCCGTCCGTCGCTCAAGACATCTACCTCGGCCGCCTGCTTCGCCACTAGCGCCGTCTGCCGTTGCGGCAAGATGATCACGCCTGTCACAAGCTCGACCCGTTGCGTGATGGCCGCCAGCCAGGCAAAAAGTGTCAGTGGCTCATGGAAGAGCGTCTCGCTGCTATAGGGACCACTCCAGCCAGGACGCGAGGCAAGCCCCGCGCCCAGCACATGGTCATACGCCAGGATGTGCGTGTAGTCCAGTTCCTCGACCGCCTGCGCATAGTCACGGATGATGACGGGATCGGCGCCGATCTCGCTCTGTGGGAAGATCGCTCCGATTCGCATGGATTGTTGCATGGATTGTTTGCTCCTATCTGCTCTCGTGTAACCCGAACGGATTATATGGCGTAGGAGTCGTCTTTGGCCTCAAGCCCTCCATGCCTCTATCGAATGACTCTGCCAGTCGGTGAGGTGGTAGAGACTTGGGCGCGTCGAGTGCGTAGCGATTGACTGAGGCAAATAGGGATAGCGTAGAGCAACTCGATGAGCGGGAACAATGACAGATACCCGGTTGTCAAACTACTTATCAACCGCTGACAGATTGTGAGATAGCCCCTATCAATGACAACTGGATAGCATGCCATAAACAGTGCATACGCGGTCGTAACAAGACGAGTGTTTGGAACGATAGGCGCCGCAAGACAGCGCATGCCGCACTGCCAAAATATCGTCACCATCGAATCAAAAGTTGCTTGCGTCACGCTGGTACTCAGTCCCAGTGCTTGCGTTAGCTGACTAAAGGCGAACGTCTCGATGTGGGTTGCGAGTAGCGCCCGCGAAACGAGCGCAGTCTGGAATCCATACATCTGGTTCGCGGGATTGGTAGTTCCATCACCAAATGCATCCCAGGCATATGTCAATCCCCAACCAATTTTGCCAGCGCTTTCCAGCGCACCATTTTGTACAAGATAGTCGGCGATGGTGGTTGCTTCGGCGAGATACCACTGCGAACGCGCTGGATCACTGCTAGCGAGGAGTTGCGCGCTTCGTGTTAACACAACCTCCTGGTTGGCTAGCACACCCCACGGATCACGTGGATCGAGTGTTGCCAGAGGATTGCTCTCCATGATGGCATCGGCGCTCGCCACTGTCATCATAGGTGTTATGGGCGCGGCCAGAACGGCGCATCGCCCTCCCCCTCAAAAGATACAGTTGAAAAGGCATAAACGCTACTACATTCCCTAACGATACCTATTCCCGCTCTGTAAAAGAGATGCCGCCTGAAAGTTGCGGAGCAGACGCCTGTGCGTCACCATGAGCTATTCAGCAGTACCAGCTTCGAGCAGATCACTGTAGGAACCAGCGATCACTGGCAGGCGGTCGAGGCCGAGCGCCTGGATGATGCGGTGATGCTCCGCGCTCAGAGCGTCCGCGCTCACTTGCTCATACAATACTGTCTCGAGTTCTACGAAGGCGCCAAGCCCGACGACGCGATCAAGATGAATGCGTGTGGCGCCGAGCAGATAGAGCGTGCGCCGCTTCTCCACTACCAGCCGCACACCCAGCGTTGCCTTCAACGCAGCGACCAATGTTGCAGGAGCAGCGATAGGGCTGATGAGATACACGCTCTCGCGTGATCTGGCAAGGTTGGGTCGTGTATAGCCAATGAGGGCAGCGTGCGAATCTGCCATCTGTGCGCCTTCCACCCCGTTGAGTGAGGCGTCCTCTACACGCTCCTCACGCAGCTTCAGCCGACCGCGCGGCGCATGAAAGTATGTATCGCGCTGCCACAGGACACCCTGGGGCGTCGCGCCTGCCGCCGCTGCCAACTGTGCGATATCCCCCAGCAGCGCCCCATCCGGGCAGCGAACCTTCAGTTCCAGGTTACGCATCAAAACAACCTCCGCCGTCGCGCCGCCCGTAGCCGCATGTAGCACGTTCTACCAGTAACATACGCTGGTTGTCACAACGAACGTATGTCAGGGCAAGAGTATAGCATAGGGGGCGGTGAGCGGTGAGCAGCCGACACACGCAAGGTAGATGTGGCACGCCATAGGGGGAGCGCATGAGGAAGTGATTGCCCAGCAACTGCTCCAGCAGGTTCCAGCGAATGTCCGGCCAACGATTACGTAGGCGCAGTGACGTTTCATGGGCTACGCTGGCAGCCTCAATTGTCACGTAGTCCGTGTCTTTCACCAGACTGCGTTGCTCGGCGTTGGGTGGCGACGCACGATGCAGCCGCTGTCAAACGATCTCCTCACCCGCTTGCAATGACGTACTGCCAACATCATTCCCGTCGCGCCCTGTCCTCTCCGTTTCAGTGCATCCATAGCGCATTGAGAGCACAGCGAGTCGTGCGGCTTCTGACGCCCAACTGCGTGCTACAATCTGATGCAGCCTGATGCAGCCTGATGCAGCCTGATGCAGTGCGTCGGGGCGCTCAGTAGCTCCAGGGCGCACACAACAACCGCAAAAGATGACATACTACACGACACGACAACAAACAACCCCGACAGGCGGAACACGCTCCCCACGGCGCGGCGATGCGCGCGACACACAGACACACTCAACGTCCCACCGTAAGAATACAAAGATACAGAAGGAGACAACGATGGCGCGCAATGAGCAGCGTGAGCAGCGCCCAGGCGCGAAGGGACAGACGCCCACTACGCCGCTGACTACCGAGCAGCAAGCGTCGCTCGCTGGCCTGATGGAGCAGTTTCCAACACTGGCACAGGGACTGCGCGCGGTGGCGCAGGATGCGCAGCCCGGCCAGGATGCGCTGGAGCGGCGCGCATCGCTTGCGGCGCCACTTGCGCCCGTCACGGACGCTGCGGAGCCGGTCGCGGTGGCGTTCGCGCAGCGGCTTGGCGAGCAACGCGGCGCACACGCCAACGACGCTATCGAAGTTGCGCAGGCGCTCGGCGATCTCGAAGCGCGGGGGGCAGTGGCGCGTGAGGCGCGGCGGGCGCGTATCCGCCTCCGTTCGGCGGGGGCGCAGGCGAGCATCACCATTCCGCCCGCGCCGATGGTTGGGCGACTGGCAGGGGCGACCACCGAAGCCGCCACATCCACGCCGACGACTGCGGCATCACCCGAAGCGACGCGCGATGGGCATGCGGTGATTCCGCCACCAGCGCCGCGCAAGCCGCAGCTCGTTGAGGCATATGCTACACGCACCCGCGAGAGCGGCGAACTCTCGCTGGCGCTGGCCTGGCAGGAAGGCCACGACGCCGATCTGGTGCGCGGCTACCTCTTTGGGCTGGATTTCTTCCAGGAGGGCGTCAAATACTGCATCCTCACCGAGACGATGAGCAAACGCTCATTCATGCGCGAGACGGTGGAGAAGATGCGCACCGCCGAGGGCGCTGCAGCTATCAAGATCACCTGGGCGCAGGCGCGACGCTTCGTGCAAGAGGCGCTGGCGGTGAATACCTGGCGTGGAACCGAGCCAAGCGCCGACTTCATCAATCATCGTGAACAGATTGACGAACGGCTGCTGGCAGAGCCAGAGGACGACGAGCAGCGCGTGGCCATCGCCGCCGAGGAGCAGCGTGTGGCGCGTGAAGGCGACCGTCCTTTCATGGCGCCCAACATGGAGGCGGAGGAGACCATCGCCAACTGGATCGGCGCATGGAGCTTCGGCGACTTCGGCATGGCGTATGACTTGCTCGCCAACGACAATCCCGCGCGGCAGCAACAGAGCCGCGACGAGTATATCACGCTGCGCCACCAATGGGTAGCAGAGGCCAAACCTGCCGCGCTGCGTCTGACGATGATCCGCGAGCAGGAGCGCCACGCCAGTGTCCTCTGGACGCCCAGCAGTGCCGGTGCGGTTGGCGCCAACGCTCGGCAGGAGTATGAGGCGTTCTGGTCGCTGGCGCTGCAAGACTCGCCGCTTGGCGGTCAACTGGATGAACTGCCGATGGGTACGCTGGTGAGCGCAGAGTCAGGCCGCCACTGGTACTGGACGGCGTATACCATGCAACGTGACCACAGTTCCAGTCTATGGCTGGTGGCGCGCCAGCGTGACGAGGGCGCGGTGAGCCAGGGACTTCCCCTCGAGGAGTTGCAGAAGCGCATCACCGAGGCGCATACCAGTGTGGAGCAGATCGCCGAGAAGGCGCCACAGGACCCACGCAGCAAAGAATCGCTCGACGCTGTGCGCGCTGTGACGGCGATCCTGACCGCCGCGCAGCACTATGGCGACGCGCTGATCGCCCGCCTGCCGCTGGATGAGGAAACCTATCAGGCGACGCTGCAAGACGCGCGGGCGCTGGGGGCGCATGAGCGGGCAGTGGCGCTGCTCGAACGCATGCGTGGCAGGTTCGCCGACGAGACGCGCATCATCTTCGAGCTTGGTGTGGAGCAGTATCTCACTGCCGAGCAGTACGCCCAGCAAGGGCAGAACGAGGCTGCTGCAGAGTGGCTGGGCCGCTCCACCGCGACGATGACGCATGTGGTGGAGGAAGACCGCACGGCGCAACACCTGCAAGGGCTGGGCGAACTGCTGGCCCGTCAGGGCCATTTCACCCAGGCGGAGGCGCGGCTGCATGAGGCGATCACGCTCGATAGCGAGAGCGCCCAACTCTACACCGATCTTGCCGAGGCGCTGATGGGGCAGGCCAGCGGTGAGAACCTCGATACGCCTGCCCAGCCAACCGAAGACGAACGGCTGGCGCTGGCGCGACAGGCGCTGGATGCGCTACGTGAGGCGTCGAAGATTGATAGCAACACGCCACGCCTGTTTACCCGGATGGGCGCGATCTATGAGACGCTGGGCCAGCACGACGACGCGGTACTGGCCTTCGAGGAAGCGATCCGCCATGATCCCGGCGACGACGCAGCCTTCTACACACTGGGGTCGCTGTTCCTCTCGCACCGCGAGCCGGAGCGCGCCCGCCCGCTGCTCGAAACCGCTGTGCAGATCGAGCCACTTTCGATCCAGTATCATCTGAGCCTCGCCGCCTGCTATGCCGCGCTCGACCGTGGGCGCGAGGCCAGCCGCGAACTTGACAGAATAGATCAATTGCAACCGGGGCTGCCACAGGTCGCCGAGCTACGCACCATCATCGCCCGCCAGGCGCAAAACCCAAAGAAGAAATAAGGAGCATCACCGATCATGGGTACACTGGGATACGCCGCCATGTTCGAGCAGTTCACGCCGACGGAATTGCTGCGCTGGTCGCGGCAGGCGGAAGACGCAGGCTTTGGCTCGATCATGGCATCCGATCACTTTCAGCCGTGGACGCCGGAGCAGGGACAGGCAGGCTTCGCCTGGGCATGGATGGGCGCATTGGGCGCGCAGACGCAGCATGTGCGCTTCGGTCCCGGCGTGACGGCCCCCGGCTTCCGCTACCATCCCGCTATTTTGGCGCAGGCGTCGGCGACGCTGGCGGAGATGTTCCCCGGTCGCTGCTGGCTGGGCATCGGCGCTGGCGAGGCGCTCAACGAGCATGTCGTCGGCAAATACTGGCCGG
>JBDTAI010000249.1:0-2954 GCA_039924685.1 Ktedonobacterales bacterium | reverse complement strand
CGTTTGCGCCGGAGACAATAGACGAGCAGATCGCTGGCCGCCTTGCCGGGATGGCGCCCGGCGAGCGCGAAACGCGGGTCACACAGGGTGTCGCGCGCCTGCATAGGCTGCCACCAAGCGCCGAACTCAGCCTTGCGCGTGTGCGCGCGCAGTTACGGTCAGCTCCCCTGCCAACCGATCCAGCCGCACCCCAATTGCGGTCAGGCAGTGGGATGATTGGCGCCGAACACGAAAGCCCGGCTCAGCAGAGAGGCAAACAGATAATCTTTCCCACCCCGCGTCCGCAAGGCGCCGATACAACCTTCAACCGAACGCGGCAGCAGTCTGCAAGGGCAGCGAGCATCAGACACTCCCTCAGCGCAGTGGCAGCCGTTGCTGTGGTGGCGCTGGTGCTGGCGGGCTTCTTCGCGCTCTCGTATGGGCGATTGTTCACCCCCGGCGCGTCGCCATCGGCGTCTGTCACGCATCAACAACCTGGCGTAACCGCGACCACTACCCCGCTGACCTTTGCGCCACCCGCCAGCGCCGCCGAGGCGCAAGCCTGCCGCACGATACTTGGCATCGCTACGACCTCTGGCGCCTATTACGACTTCGGGCAGGGCATCGTTGGCATGGTAAATACCGGCCTGACCTACCCCGGCTACAAGTTGCCAGACAATCTGCCGCGTGCGCCATATCAAGTGGACGGCAGTGGCTACGACCCAGCCACAAACGCCGAGTTTGCCGGAGCGCCACCGGTGGCTCCCATCACTGGCCACACTTCAGGTATCACATTGTTTCTTTGCAATGTGGGTACACAGGCGGTCATGCTGCAAGGTGTCAATGCGCGCCTCGATAGCGTTACGGCATACACAGGCGCGCTCAATGTCTGGTTTCCCTGTGATGGTACTGCGTATAGCGGCCCCAATAATTCAGGCGGTGGTGGCTGTGGAAGTGGGATGGCCTACGACGAGAGCATGCAAGGCGCATTCGGCGCCAGTGCAACCACTGGCGCCAGTATCACCATGACACTCACGAACGCAGGTAGCCAGAATTACGGCCCATTCCCCTTCTCGTTCCCGGCGGGCAAGCAAATTGTAGCTGGCGTTGGTCTGACGTTGCCCACTGCGCCAGGAGTCTATAGCTTCAGCTTCGGGCTGACCGCAGGTGGTATACAGACGGCGTTCGCGCCCGCCTGGACAACCCTCTCCGCGCCTGCCGCGCACACGTGGACCGGACCGGCCTGCCAGCAATATGCCGCGCAGATTCCGCCGCAGACCAACCCGCCCAGCTACTACGTTTGTCCGCAGCAGTGAGCGAGTGAAATCGGCCATGCTCGGCGCCTCACATGGTCGGATTCTGGAAGCGCAATAGCCAGTCCGTCGCGCTGTTGCTGGCGAAGGTCAGATAGTGGCTGCCATTCTTCCAGCAGGTGGCGTGGCCATAGCCGCTCGCTGAAACACAGGCGCTGGTAGAACTTTGTTGTTGCCAGCCTTGTGCGCCCAGATGCTTGCTCATGAACGCTGTCACCGAGGTGGTGTTGCCTGCGCTGCACAACAGGTAGCCCAATATGCCTGTGCTGGAGTCATTCTGGAACGCCGTCAGTGGTGGCAGCAGGATGTTGGCATAGAGGCTAGTGTTATCCTGGCTGTCGCCTAGCTGGTCGGAGTACGTGGCAGAGTAGCCAGCGCCACAACTCGGCGCTGGCGGAGGCGCGGCAAGCCGCAGGTGATAGGTAGTCAGCCCGCTTCCAGCGTCGGTCACCGTTTCCAGCGAGACGAAGCGCGGCACATTGCCCTCGCCCCAGCAATACGGATCGCCGCAGGCTGTCTGCGCGGCGGCGTCATAGGGATAGAGCGCGCTCTGTGTCCACCCCTTGTCGGTCATCTGGGCTGCATAGAAGGCATCAACGCTGGCCTCGCTGCTATCGGGCGCACAGACATCGAACTCGGTAACGGTGAACTGGCCTGCGCCGCCGCCATAGTGGGTCGGCGCCGTGCTGACGGCGTTGACTGGAAATGGCACATCGTTGAAGCTGGTGGGCGCAGTGGCAGCCCCAGAGCCATGAAAATGGGCGAGCGCCTGGCAGCGTTGCATTGCCGTCAATGTGGCTGTGGGAGCAGACAATGTCGCCGTCGCAGTCGGTTGGGCGCTCGTGCCCGCGGAACTGCTACAGCCCGCCAGCAGTGCCAGCATGGCGAGCAGCAGCGGCGCAGATAGCGTCGCGAGCCGACCACCCCAGATGGGTCTGTACCGCCCTGAAACAGCATGCGCCACTGCAGACGTGATGCGTAATAGATCGCTGAGATGAAAGTGTTGGATGCGATAGATGAAGACACGCATGGGCCATCCCCTCTCAGGAGTTGGAAGTTCCGCATGCCGAAAGAGCAGGCAACGGTACGCGCAGTATACCGGAATGCTGTGTGATGAACAATGGCGCATGTCACATCCCCCATGTCGTCGTGATGAAGTATGTGGGGAACGCGCATGTAGTATGTGGCTAGCGTGATTGGCTACCATTTTGGGGTTAAAGAAGCGCCAACAACAGCTATAGTTGTATAGTTGCCACTGGCGCCAACATGCACGGAGGGCAGGCACGGAGGGAAGGTTCTGGATTCAACAAGGCTACGAGTGCTCAATCAGTGCCTACCGGCGCTCTTGTCGCGCCCTCCGTTCGACACGCCAGCCTGATGCGCGCTACGATTGATCGCACCAACGGCTATACAACAAGCCGACAACAAACCAACAACGGCTGGCGACGTCCGGCGCACTGGAGCGCCAGTGGGCGAGGAGGGTAGAAAGCATGGCTTCGTCATCTGCGCCACGCATGGTGGACTATCTGTTGATTGGTGGGGGGCTGGCCTCGGCCACCGCCGCCGAGGAGATTCGTAAACGTGACGCTACTGGCGTGATCCTGATCGTCTGTGGTGAGCAACATCCTCCCTATCACCGCCCGCCGCTCTCAAAAGAGTATC
>JBDTAI010000248.1:0-4021 GCA_039924685.1 Ktedonobacterales bacterium | reverse complement strand
TCGTCAGGATGTCGCGGATGCCCACAGCCTCGACCACGGCGCGCACCGCGCCGCCCGCGATCACGCCAGTGCCGGGCGCAGCAGGTTTGAGCAGCACCTCCGAGGCCGAGAAGTTACCGCGCACCTGGAAGGGAATGCTGGTTCCCACCAGCGGCACTTCGATCAGATGTTTCTTGGCGTCCTCGACGCCCTTGCGAATGGACTCTGGCACTTCGGCGGCTTTGCCCAGGCCCACGCCGACGTGTCCGGCGCGGTCGCCGACAACCACCAGCGCGCGGAAGCTGAAGCGCCGCCCACCCTTGACCACTTTCGAGACACGCGCCACCTGAACGACGGTTTCTTCCAGGTTGAGCCGCGATGCGTCAATTCTTGGCATATGTTCCTTTTCCTCGCATCTCTCAGGCAGACCTAGAACTCAAGGCCGCCCTTGCGTGCGCCCTCGGCCAGCGCCGCCACCCGCCCGTGGTAGATGTAGCCACCCCGGTCGAAGACGACGCGCTCGATGCCCGCCGCTTTGGCGCGCTGCGCGATCAACTGGCCCACCCGGAAGGCTTGCGCCACCCGGCGATTCTGCGTCAACCCCTTGATCGCCTCTGGCGTCGTTTCGTCGCTCTCGGCGAGCGGCGTCTCGGCAATGGTCTTCAGGTCGGCGTCGCGCGACGAGGCGGCGGCCAGCGTCGTGCCATGCGCGTCGTCAATCACCTGCGCATACATCTGGTCGCCACTGCGAAAGACTGAGAGACGCGGGCGTAGCGGCGTCCCTGCCACCTTCTTGCGCACGCGCCGGTGCCGCCGCAGGCGTGCCTGGTTCGAGTACTGCTTCTTAATCATGAGCTGTATGCTCCAATAGCTCCTGTCGCCCAACCGTTGCTGGTCGAGCCGGATAAATATGTCTTGCCTCTGTTTGCGTCGGCCTCATCGCCTGTCGTCTGGGCATCGCCAATCCAGATGCAATCCAGATGCAATCCAGATGCAATCCAGATGCGCTACCCGCCGTTCCGTACTACGGCGCGTGACGGCGCTACGCGCCGCTGCACACAGAACGTTGACCAGCTTTAACTACCACGCACAGGAGGCAAGAAAGAACGAAGGTGCAAAAGAAGATGAACTACTTCTTCTTGCCGCCGACCTTGCCCGCTTTACCGGCCTTCATCCGCACCACCTCGCCGGTATAGCGGATGCCCTTGCCCTTATACGGCTCCGGCTTGCGAATGGAACGAATGTTGGCCGCCACCTGGCCGACGAGCTGCTTGTCAATGCCGCTCACCTGCACTTTGGTCGTGCCTTCCACCGTGAAGCTGATGCCGCTTGGCGCGTTCACCTGCACCGGATGGGAATAGCCGACCTGGAAGACCAGGTGGTCGCCCACTTTGGCGACGCGGTAGCCCACGCCCTGAATGTCGAGCGACTTGGTGAAACCGGTGTTCACACCCTGCACCATGTTGTCGAGCAGCGTGCGCGAGAGGCCGTGCAGCGCCCGGCTCACCCGATTGTCGTCGGGTCGGCTGACGGTCAGCGTGCCGTTCTCCTGCGCGAACGTGAGAATCGCGGGAAACGTATGCGTCAGCGTCCCCTTCGGGCCAGTGACGGTAATCGCGTTGCCTGCGCCAATCTCCACCTTGACTCCCGCTGGCACGGTGATTGGCGCACGTCCGATACGTGACATCTCTTTCTCCCTTACCAGACGTAGCAGACCACTTCGCCGCCCAGCCCAAGCTGATGCGCCTTGCGGCCCGTCATCACGCCCTGTGGCGTGGATATAATCGCCATGCCCAGGCCACCGCGCACCCTGGGAATATTATCGCGCTGGGTGTAGACACGCAGCCCTGGCTTGCTCACGCGCTTGATCTGCGTCAACACGGGCCGCTTATCCACATACCGCAGAATGATGCGAATCGTCCCCTGCGGGTTGTCCTTCACAACATCGAAGTCTTTGATATAGCCTTCCTCTTTGAGGATGCCTGCAATCGCGACCTTCATGTTCGAGGATGGAATCGCCACGCGCGTGTGGCGAGCCATGATCGCATTACGGATGCGCGTGAGCATATCCGCGATAGGATCGGTCATGTTCATAGTGTGCTCGTTCTCCTCGCCTGTGCTGCCTGTTTCTGAGTTTTTCTGAAACGGTGTCCAGCGTCGTCCCCGAGCTGCTACCAGCTCGACTTGGTCACGCCGGGAAGCAACCCTTTGAGGGCGTTTTCCCGGAAGCAGATACGGCAGAGGCCGAACTTGCGCATATAGCCGCGCGGGCGACCGCAGATGCTACAGCGGTTATGCTGCTGCACGCGATGCTTCGGCTTGCGCTGGGACTTGACGATCATCGAAGTTTTTGCCATCGTTGCCCCCTCCAGGGCGAGAGACCGGGCTTCGGCCTGCTGCTGTGGTCACTGGTCAAGGGACTTCAGTCCCTCGCTCCGGCCATGCTCCGGCACTTTAGCGCCGAGAGCCATGCCCCAACCACACGCGCCGGTTTCCGGTCCCTTTGTCCCGCGTGTTCGCGGATGCTGTAGAAACACACATTATTTGCGGAAGGGCATGCCCATCAGGGCGAGCAGGCGGCGACCTTCTTCATCGGTGCGGGCGGTGGTCACGATGGTGATCTCCATACCGCGCACGCGATCAATCTTGTCGTAGTCAATCTCCGGGAAGACCAACTGCTCTTTGATGCCCAGCGTATAGTTGCCGCGCCCATCGAAGGCGTCTGCCGAGACGCCCTGGAAATCGCGCAGACGCGGCAGGGCGACGCTGATCAGCTTGTCGAGGAAGTCATACATGCGCGGGCCACGCAGTGTGACCATCGCGCCGATCGACATGCCCTCGCGCAGCTTGAACGTTGCTACCGACCGCTTGGCTTTTGTCACTACCGGACGCTGGCCGGTGATGTCGCTCAGATCGCGCACGGCGTTATCCATCGCCTTCGCGTTCTGGATCGCCTCGCCCATGCCGATGTTCAGCACGATCTTGTGCACAGCGGGAATCTGCATGACGTTGGAGTAGTTGAACTCCTTCATCAACGCAGGCGCGACCTCACTGGCATAGCGCTCGCGCAGCCTGGATGTTACATGCGCTGTCGCCACGGCTTACCCCCTTGTATGCTCTTCAATTGGCTTGCCGCAGCGTTTGCAGACGCGCCGCGTCCGCAGCTTCTGATCGGTTCCTATCACCACATGCTCATGCCCGATGCGTGTCGGCTCGCCACATTCCGTGCAGATCACCATCACATTCGAGGCATGCAGCGGCATGGGCTTCTCGATGATGCCCGACTGCAACACGCCACGGCCCGCTCGCACATGCTTTTTGACCATGTTGATGCCTTCGACAAGCACCTTATTGTCACGGGGCATCGCCTGTTGCACCACGCCCCGTTTACCGCGGTCCTTGCCCGCGAGGATCAGGACGTTGTCGCCCTTATGCACATGTAGCTTGGCCAGGTGCAGGGGCTTACGTTCTTTCTGTCGTTGCGCCATTGCTGATTGCCTGTCCCTTCCCTTGTCCTTTGGCCTGGTTATCTCGATAGTCTGCTCACTACAGCACTTCAGGGGCGAGCGAGACGATCTTCATGAAGTTGCGGTCGCGCAGTTCACGGGCGACCGGCCCAAAGATGCGGGTGCCGCGTGGGTTGTTGCCGGTGGAGATGATCACGGCGGCGTTGTCGTCGAAGCGAATATAGCTGCCATCGGGGCGTCCGTACTCTTTCGAGACACGCACAATCACCGCGTTGACCACTTCGCCCTTTTTGACAGCCCCATTGGGCTGCGCCGTCTTGACCGACGCCTTGATCACATCGCCCACCGTAGCATACTGGCGGCTGCCACCCAGCACCCGGATGCACATAATCTCTTTCGCGCCGGTGTTATCCGCCACCTTGAGGCGCGTTTGCGGCTGAATCATGGCCTACTCCTCCGTCGGATCGAGCTGGGCCACCACCGATGCGACCGCCGGAGTCTGCGCGGCGCGGCGCAGAATCTCGACAAGGCGCCACCGCTTGTCTTTGCTCAGGGGGCGCGTCTCTTCGATTCGC
>JBDTAI010000247.1:0-3005 GCA_039924685.1 Ktedonobacterales bacterium | reverse complement strand
AACGCATCCACGCGGGAACGAGACTGCGCCGCTGAGAGGCTTCTTTGCCACACGTTCCCCTAATCGCCCGAATCCACTGGGCCTGTGACGACCCTGAGCATTGCCGATAGCCTGAATGGCCTTGATGTGCTGCCCGGGTTCACCTGCCCGCTCGCCGACCTCTTCTAAGACGTTCATCTCGATCTCCAGCACCCAATAATACCCTTTCCAACCATATGCGATGTCCGACACCATTGGCCACTTGCCCGAACAGCGGGCGTCCACCGGACGCCCCTACAACACAACAGCGCCCGTCCCCAGCCTATTCAGTGTGGCCGAGAACGGACGCTTGGATTATCAAATATACGGGCGTTTAGCGATTACTTGTCGCGCGCGGCGGTGGTGAGCGCCGCCTGGGCCGCCGCCAGCCGCGCCACCGGCACGCGGACGGGCGAGCAACTCACGTAGTCCAGTCCCACCTCGTTGCAGAAGGCGATGCTATCGGGGTCGCCGCCATGCTCGCCGCAGATGCCCAGTTCCAGATGCGGATTGGTCTTGCGGCCATTCGTCACGGCCATCTGCACCAACTGGCCCACGCCCTCGCGGTCGAGCGTCTGGAAGGGATTGGTCTTGAGAATCTTGACTGGCGCATCCAGCCCCGGCTCGTTCAGCCCCTCCACATATTGCAGCAAGAACTTGCCCTCGGCGTCGTCGCGGCTCATGCCGAAGGTCGTCTGCGTCAGGTCGTTGGTGCCGAAGCTGAAGAAGTCAGCCTCCTCGGCGATCTGTGCGGCGGTGAGCGCGGCGCGTGGCAGCTCGATCATCGTGCCGAACTTGTACTCCACTTTGCCACCCAGTTCCGCCGTGATCTCTTTGGCGACGGCTTCGAGTTGGCGGCGCACCTCACGTAGTTCGTTGACATGCCCCACGAGCGGGATCATGATCTTGGGCTGGAGCTTGATGCCCTCTTTCGCCACACTGGCAGCCGCTTCGAGGATGGCACGGGTCTGCATGACGTTGATCTCAGGATAGATCAGCCCCAGGCGGCAGCCGCGCAGACCCAGCATCGGATTAGCCTCGCGCATCGCCCCCACCGCTTGCAGCAACTTGCGTTTCTCCGCCAACTCCCTCGACTCTTTCCCCGTGGCGCCCTTCTCCTTGTCCTTCTCCTTGTCCTCCAACCGCGTCACATCCACCAGCAACTCCTCGTAGCTGGGCAGGAACTCGTGCAGCGGCGGATCGATCAGGCGGATGACGACGGGATAGCCCTCGCCGGTCTCAGGGTTGCGCATGGCGCGGAAGATGCCCTCGAAGTCCGACCGCTGGAAGGGCAGCAGCTTGTCGAGATATTGCTGCCGCTCTTCGGCGGTTGGCGCCAGGATCATCTCCTGCACGATGGGCAGGCGCTCCTGCTCCATAAACATATGCTCGGTACGACAGAGGCCGATGCCCTCAGCGCCGAAGGTGATGGCACGTTGCGCATCGCGTGGATAGTCGGCGTTGGCCCACACACCCAGCGTGCGTGTCTCGTCGGCCCAGCCCAGCAACGTGCGCAGGTCGGCCTCTTTCTCGTAGTCGGCCTCGACGGTCTTGATTGCGCCCTTGTAGACCTGGCCCGTCGTGCCGTCAACCGAGATTTCGTCGCCCTCATGCACCATCACGCCTGAGCCGCGTATCTCGAAGAGCCGCTGCTCGTAGTCCACGCGGATCGCCTCGCAGCCGACCACAGCGGGCAGACCCAGGCCGCGCGCTACCACCGCCGCATGGCTGCCTGTGCCGCCCCGGCTGGTGAGGATGCCCTTCGCCACCAGCATGCCATGCACATCGTCGGGGCTGGTCTCCTGCCGCACCAGGATGATATGCTCGCCTGCCTTGCCAGCGGCCTCGGCGCGGTCGGCGTCGAAGATCGCCTTGCCCACGGCGGCGCCCGGCGAGGCGTTCACGCCTTTGGCAAGCTCCAACCCAGCGTCGCGGGCGCGCTTGATGTCGGCGTCATCAAAGCGTGGCAACAACAACTGCACCACCTGCTGCGGCTCAACGCGCTGAAGCGCCTCATGCTGGGTGATCACACCCTCGTTCGCCATATCCACCGCAACCTTGACGGCGGCGGCGGCGGTGCGCTTGGCCGAGCGCGTCTGGAGCATGTAGAGGTGACCCTTTTCGATGGTGAATTCGAGGTCCTGCACGTCGCGGTAGTGCCTTTCAAGTCGTTTGGCGATCTCCTGGAACTGTTCGGCCACACCCGGCATCTCGTCGCCAAGCTTGTCAATCGGCGAGGTGTTGCGGATGCCTGCTACCACGTCTTCGCCCTGCGCATTCACCAGATAGTCGCCGTAGAGCTTCTTCTCGCCAGTGGAGGGGTTGCGGGTGAAGGCGACGCCAGTGGCGCTGTCATTGCCCATGTTGCCAAACACCATCGTCTGCACGTTGACGGCGGTGCCGAGGTCGTGCGGAATCTTGTTGAAGTTGCGATAGTCAATCGCGCGCTTGTTGTTCCATGAGGCGAAGACTGCTTCAATGGCCAGCTTCAGTTGCTCGTCGGGGTCTTCGGGGAAGGGCTTGCCCGACGCCTTGCGCGCAATCTGCTTGAAGTCCTCCACCATGCGCTTGAGCGCGTCGGCGGGGATGTCGGCGTCGGTGGCGGCGTGCGTCTCCTCTTTGTAGCGTTCGATCACCTTCTCAAAGTCGTCGGCTTTGGTATCGAGCACGATCTTGGAGAACATCTGCACGAAGCGGCGATAGGCATCATAGGCGAAGCGTTCGTCGCCGCTGCCCGCGATCACGCCCTTGACTGTCTCATCGTTGAGGCCCAGGTTGAGCACAGTATCCATCATGCCCGGCATGGAGAACTTGGCGCCGGAGCGCACTGAGACCAGCAGCGGATTTTTGGCGTCGCCCAGCGTCTTGCCGGTCTGCTGCTCCACCACCCGCAACGCGGCGAGCGCCTGGTTCCACATACCGTCGGGGAAGCGCTTGCCAGCGGTGTAATACTCATTGCAGGCTTCGGTGGTGATGGTGAAGCCGGG
>JBDTAI010000246.1:0-6254 GCA_039924685.1 Ktedonobacterales bacterium | reverse complement strand
GTGTGTCTCGTCGGCATCGGCAACTGCGGGACTGCGCGGCAAGCCGCTCGCCACACTGGCGGACAGCCTCGCTGCGGCGCTGGCGGGCGCAACGCAGACGCTGGATATGGTGGCCGTCGGCGACATCATGCTGGGGCGTGGCGTCAACAACCAGATGGTCGGGCGCAACGACTACCTCTTCCCCTATCGTGGCATCAGCGACGAACTGCACCCGGCGGACTTCCGGGTGGCGAACCTTGAGTGTATGATCACCGACCTGGTGGCGCCACCAACTGATCCCTCCACCTTCACCTTCATTAGCGCGAAGAAGGCGGTGGATGGCCTGGTCTATGCGGGCTTTGACACGGTGACGCTCGCCAACAATCACGCCAATGGCGAGGGGCCGGTGGTCTTTCAGGATATGCGCGATACGCTGCACAGTCACAACATGCTGACCTGCGGCGGCGGCAAAAATCTTGCCGAGGCGCGCACGCCTGCCATCAAGACCGTCAAGGGTGTGCGGATCGCTATCCTGGGCTATGACACCATTCTGCCGCAGGGGCCATTCGCCACGGCGACCACCTGGGGGCTGGCGCCGATTGACGCGCAGACGCTGCCAGCCGACATCGCCGCCGCCCGCCAGCAGGCCGATCTGGTGATCCCCTACTTCCACTGGGGTATCGAGTACACCAAAGACCCCACTCCGGCGCAGCAGACGCCCGCGCACGTGGCGATTGACGCCGGAGCCGATATGGTGCTGGGCAACCATCCCCACTGGATTCAGGGCATCGAGACCTACAAGGGCAAGCTGATCATCTACTCGATGGGCAACTTCATCTTCGACCAGGACTGGTCTGAGGCGACGCTGGAGGGGATGTTGCTGCACCTCTACTGGCGTGGCAAGACGCTCACCAGTGTGCGTTTCGTCGCCACCAAAGATGTGAGCCGCTGCCAGCCGCGCCCCATGACCGCCGCCGAAGCAGTCGGCGCCTTCAGCCGCCTGTG
The DNA here is from genome assembly GCA_039924685.1 of Ktedonobacterales bacterium. Lineage (GTDB taxonomy): Bacteria > Chloroflexota > Ktedonobacteria > Ktedonobacterales > JADMIN01 > JBDTAI01. The sequence goes on along the minus strand of JBDTAI010000246.1, from coordinate 5,270 downwards.
GTCCGGCACGGATTTGCTGGCGAACGGCCAGTACGGCCCGGAGTATGAGCCGTAGCGTGTCCGACGAGCACATCTTGCCCTGCACGTGTGGAGTTCGCGCCACCGCTGCGCGCTAGAATATCACGAGAGTGGTAGAGCATGCGTGAGCTGACGCTGAACGATACCGCTCGCTACTTTGAGACAGGGCATGCCTGATGACAACTTCCCCTGAGCCGGTCACGCTCGATGAACCGATCGCTGCGTTTGTGGGCGAACAGCGGGTGGCTCGGCTGGCCACCAGCGACACCACAGGCAAACCGCACGTCGTGCCGGTCTGCTACGCCTTCGATGGCGCCCGCTTCTACACGCCGATTGATGAGAAGCCCAAGCGCGCCGACTGCAGCGGACAAAGCAGTCGGGCGGATGGGCGCAACCTGCTCCGGGTGCGCAACATTCTGGCGCGGCCCGATGTATCGCTGCTGATTGACCGCTACGACGAGGACTGGTCGCAGCTGGGCTATGCGCTGATCACTGCACATGCCACGCTGCTCGATCCTGGTGATCCGCAACATGCCCATGCGCTGCGGCTGCTGCGCGACCGCTATCCGCAGTATCGCGCGATGGCGCTTGAAAGCCGTCCGGTGATCGCGCTCACTCCAACGCATGTCACGGCTTGGGGACCGGCGCTGGCTGCGGCAGAGACTGGCGATCCAGCCACGGCGCAGAGTCGCTGGCTGCAACCGGGACGCGGGGTAGACTTTCTACCGCTGGCGCGTGGGCGGCGTTCGGTGCGGGTGTATGAGGATCGCCCTGTGCCACGCGCTGCGCTCGACGAAGTGATGGAGGCAGCGCGTTGGGCGCCATCGCCACATGGCCGCCAGCCCTGGCGCTTCGTGGTGTTGACACGAGCGGAGCCAAAGGCTCAACTGGCGGAGGCGATGGGTGAGGAGTGGCGGCGCACGCTGGCAATGGATGGACAACCACCAGAAATCACGGCGCTGCGGCTCGATAAGTCGCATGAGCGCATCCGCAATGTGCCTGCGCTGGTGTTGGTCTGCCTCTATCTCGCCGATCTCGACGCCTACCCCGATGCTGACCGCCAGCGCGCCGAAGAGATCATGGCGATCCAGAGCCTGGGCGCCGCAGTGGAAAATCTGCTGCTGGCGGCGTATGCGCTGGGACTCGACGGCGGCTGGATGTGCGCGCCGCTCTTCTGCCCCAATACCGTGCGCGCCGCGCTCGGCCTCGATGCAACGCTGATCCCCCATGCGCTGATCACACTGGGCTACGCCGCGCGCGACCCCAAACGTCGCCCGCATCGCCCGCTTGGCGACTTGGTGGTCCGCTTCGACTGATCTTCGCATGATCTGCGAAGATATGCGAAGATCTGCGAAGATCTGCGATGGATAGTGCGCAGTTGCTACACAGGCGCCGCAGGTGATATACTGAAGAGACGCATCGAACAGCATTGAGCAGCATCGAACAAGCGCTGCGCGGAAGGCGCAGAGCGGTGAAGAAAGTGGGGGATACCCACTTTCTCTTTGTTTGTGTAGAGACCGACAAGACCGATACCTGTGAGACCGGCAGTATAGACCGGAAGGCGTGGGCATGCTCACGCCTTCGCTGTATCTGTTACCGCTCGCTACCAGGTGTCTCACGCGCTTTCACTGGAGTTTCGTTTTTCGCCATCTTCTCGACGCCGACGCTGGGAGCGTCTGCGCTTCCAGGAGGGAACACACATGCGCACAGAGTTTCAGACAGCTATCGCTCAATTGATTCATGAGAAGGGGCTGCCACAGGAAAAGGTGATGGAGGCGGTCGCTAATGCGCTGCTCGCCGCCTATCGCAAGGGCGTGGGTGGTGGCGAGAATATCCGTATCGAAGTGGAGCGCAACGGCGACGTGCGCGTGTGGGCGAGTAAGCGCGTCGTAGCGCAGGCCCACGATAGTGGGCAGGAAATCTCACTTGCCGACGCCCAACTGATCGACCCGCATGCTGCGCTGGGCCAATCTATCGAGGTGGACTCGCCACAAATATTCAACAAGATTCCGACGCAGACCGCCAAGCAGATCATCTTGCAGCGTATCCGCGAAGCCGAGATGGAGCACCTCTTCGAGTCGTACAAAGATCAGCTCGACGATATGGTGGTGGGTGTAGTGCTGCGGCGCGAAGACCGCTCTAGCAACAGCCCCAGTGGCTACCTGCTTGATCTGGGCAAGATCGAGGGATTTCTCGACGACAAGGAGCAGCTTCCCAACGAGCGGCTCAAGCCGAATCAGCGCGTGCGTGTGTATGTCTATGATCTGAAGCGTGGCAGTGGGCGCGGCGTGCAGGCGCTGGTCTCGCGCACCCATCGCAACATCATCAAGCGGCTCTTCGAGCTTGAGGTGCCAGAGATTTTCGACGGCAACGTGGAGATCAAGGCCATTGCGCGTGAGCCTGGCAGTCGCTCGAAGGTAGCCGTCTGGGCGCGGCAGGAGAATATTGACCCGATTGGCGCCTGTGTCGGCGTGCGTGGCGCGCGCATCAACAACATCATCAATGAACTGAACGGCGAGAAGATTGACATCATCCAGTGGGATCCCGATCCGGCGCAGTTTGTGGCGAACGCGCTCAGCCCGGTGAAGCCGCTCAATGTGGAACTGCGCGAGTCCGATCACACAGCGCTCGTCACCGTGCCGGAGCGGCAACTCTCGCTCGCCATCGGCAAGGTGGGGCAAAATGCGCGGCTGGCTGCCAAACTGACCGGCTGGCGCATCGACGTGTCGAGTCCAGCGCCGGAAGTGACCGAAGCAGCGGTGGCTGCGGAGACGCCGGAACGGGTGGAGGCGCATGAGCAACCCGCCATCCAGGAGAGCGACGCATCACAACAGGCAGGGTAGTTGGTGTCGCGGTAGGCGCGCGGCGTGGGTGTAAGCCCGGCGGCCGGCTAAAGCCGCGCCCACAGGTCGGCCACGGGCCGACACGAAGCCCTCCTCCGTGGGCTGTGCTACGAAGGGAGATACGCGACCGATGCGACTGGGGGCTATATTGCATGGTCGCGTTGCAGGTGCGTCCGCTGGTCGCCCGCCGTAGCTGGCATGAGGTGATGGTCACGAACGGTGACATGATGATAGGCAGGAGGATGACGTATGGCAAAAACAGCAAAGGCGGCGGTTACCGCCAACAACAATACAGCCGCCGCGTCTCCTGCTGGCGCCTCTGCCAGCGCGCCCAGGCAGCCGCCGAAGCGCAAGGCGCCGCCTCGCCAGCGGCATACGCCGATGCGCACCTGCATCATCTGCCGACAGGTGCGGCCCAAGCGCGAACTGATCCGCGTGGCGCGGACGCCGGATGGGCATGTCCTGCTTGACCCAACGGGTAAGAAATCGGGGCGCGGGGCGTATCTTTGCGCCCGTCGATCCTGCTGGGAACCGGCGTTGCGTAAGGGAAAGCTGGAGCGCGAGTTCGAGACCACACTGACACCGGAAGACCGCGCCGCGCTCGATGCGTATGTCGCATCGCTGCCAGCCGAGGTGAAGGAGCAACAGAGATCGCAGCCTTGACGCTTGAGTTGACGAGCGCCTGAATCGCGGCCTTGAAAGGCCACCGCCCGCACCGGATCAGTCCTAAAAGCTCTGTGGCGAGCGGACTGGCACATGCGCGGTGTAGGGAGTGTGCGCGATCACAGCGTGCGGGCATAGACCCACATGGCGCCATCATCCTGGCGTTCGTAGCCAGCGCCCGCCATTGCGTCATGCAGGATGAGCAGGTCGGGAAGCCAGAGTTGCACCCGCGCCAGTTCATGGTCGCCCGCCACCTCGCGCAGCGTAAGGCTCAGTCGGCTGATATAGTCCGCCTGCCCATCCAGGTAACGCACGGCCAGCGTCGCCGTAGTATCATCCTCGGCGATCTGGTCTACAGCGACCGCCAGCGCCAGGATCGTCTCCCACTCCTCCAGCGTCCATACCTGCCCTGCCGCCAGATAGGCTCGCAGCGTCGGCTCATCCAGCGCACGCGCCTCCCAATCGGCGATCTCCAGACCGCCGTTGAACGGTGTGAGCGTTGATTGCGTCAGCCAGCCCCATAATCGCTCAAAGTCGGCGGGACCGGGCGTGCGCAGACGCGCTCCCTGCGCCAGCGCGTCATTCGGCGCTACGACTGCATCGTTCATATCCTGCCCGGATGGTGTTGCCGCGCCAGCAGCATCGCCAGCAGCATCGGGGATGTTATCGGCGCCATCAGCGAAGGCAAGCGCGGGCGCGCGATAATTGACGATCTCGGCGACGCGCGTAAAACCGAAGCGGGCGAAAAGCCGCTGCGAAGCAATGTTCTCAGAGTGGGTAAAGAGACGGGCGACGGTCGCGCCGCGATCATGCGCCACTACCAATGCCCGCGAGACCAGCATACGGGCGATGCCCTGCCGCCGCTCCTGTGGGTCCACGCGCACGCCTTCGATCCACGCCTCTTCAGGTGTCATCATTTTGACATGCAGTATGCCCACCGGCTGATCGCCCGCCACGGCGACCAGCAGTGCGCCCGCTATATCCGCCAGCCACTCATCCCACACATAGGGAATATAATCGCCGTCGTCCCAGGTATGCGCGCATAAGGCGAATATGGCGTTACGGTCCGCCGCTTGTGCCGGACGCACCACCAGCACACGATCTGTCGTGGGGTCTATCTGGTCGGTCTGCTCATTCTCAGCCATGCACTGTCTTTCTTTGGTGATGGTCAGCCCTGCAACCGCGTATGTCATGCCCGTGATATGGCTCCTCATCCTGCCAGCGGCGTGCGCGTTTTGCCCGCTTGCCTGTTGTTGCGAGTCTGCTCCTCCATGGTGATCAGGCGAGCGCCATGCTGGGCTGTGAGATACGCCCAGGCCCACTGCGTCATCACCAGCAGCCGGTTGCGGAAACCGATCAGATAGAGAATGTGGACGCCTGACCAGACCACCCACGCCAGAAAGCCGCTGAGTTGCAGCTTGCCGAAGGTGCCGATGGCGAAATTGCGGCCAACCGTCGCCAGGTAGCCTTTGTCGAGGTAGCGGAACGATGCTGGCTGCTTCGCTGGCTCATTGCGTATACGCTGGGCAATCAGGCGCCCGACGTAGCGACCCTCCTGCATGGCGACCGGCGCCACGCCTGCCAGCGGCTTCCCTTGCTCGTCTTTGGCGCTGGCGGTGTCGCCAATTACAAAGATGTTGGCATGTTCGGGAACATGCAGGTCTGGTTCAACGATCACGCGGCCCGCACGATCCGTCTGGGCGCCAAGCCACTTGCCAGCCGGTGACGCCTGCACGCCTGCCGCCC
>JBDTAI010000245.1:0-3475 GCA_039924685.1 Ktedonobacterales bacterium | reverse complement strand
AGCGACAACTGCTCAACCGGCCCATGTTGTTGTCTGTGCGTGCCTGTGCGTGTTTGCCTTGCTGCGAAAACGACGCCTATGCGGGCAGATAGAAGTGGAGCGCGACAAGGATGATGATGAACACAATGGCGAGGATCAGGATCAGGCGCAGATCGTTGCGCACATAGCTGTAATGCTCCGGCGTCACCAGATTCGCTGCGCGGGCCTGCTGGGTGGCGCGCGCGCGGGCGATGCGCACCGCCTGTTGGCGCGAGGCGGCCTGACGCTGGTTGGGCTTGGCGCTTGCCGCAGTCGAAGCGCTAGCTGTCTGGGCTGCCGTTTTCATCGCGCTGGCCGCTGGGTTTGTGCTGTTGGCTGGTCTGGCTGGTCTGGCGGCAGACTTTGCGGCGGCTGTGGTCGCGGATGGCGTCGGCTTCGGGGCGCGCTGCGCCTGTGGTCTGGCGGGCGCTGTCGCAACGGCGCTATGCGCGGGAGTGGTTGCTGAGGGCGCTGGCCGTGGCGCTGTGGCGGTCGGCATCGTGGGGGAGGGAGCCGCCGCGCCGTTTGGGCGCACCAGCATCACCTGGCCGGGCCGGGCCGCTGTCTGCGCGCGCCGGGCGGTATTTTGCCGTGCGGCTGTAGACTTCTTCGCCATCAGTTTCCTACTCCTGCATCATGAAGTGTCTCGTCGAGTGTCGCTTGCGTGTCTCTCGTGTCTCTCGTGTCTCTATTGTGTCTCGAAGGGCGCTGCGGCAGGCGGATGTTCTCACTGCATGCTATGGCTGCGTGCTATGACCGTATGCCCTGCTCGCGCGACCCGAATGTCACACTATACTCCAGGCCAGTATAACCCACCTGATGTGTCCACGCAAGCGCCAACCTGTGCTGACAGGACCATCGGCGCCGCCAAGACCCGCACAGCCGCGCTCACTGGGAGCATACTGGGAGCATACTGGGAGCATACTGGGAGCATACGAAGTATGGGTGTCACGTCATACAACGGATGATGCATCACTGTGGACACATGGGAGGCGTGGGAGACAGTGGGAGACAGTGGGAGACATCCCAGCGGCATGCCGGTGGCTCAAGTCCAGGCGAGACTATGCGATACTATCAGGAAGGGTGTGGATAGTCGTGCGGATAGCAGTGAAGGCAGGGGAGCATGCGAGTCGAGACGCTGGTGATACGTGGCGCGGATGGCGCCCCCATCACCGGACGCGGCTCACGTGCGCCGCTGCTCACCTATGCCGCGCCAGATGCGCTGGCGGATCGGCTCCAGGCGGGGCAGGTGGTCGCCGTCCCGCTGGGGCGCAAGCTCGTTCCCGGCATCGTCTGGGCGCTTGACGCCAGCGATGACGCCAGCGATGACGCCAGTGATACTTTGACGGCAGCGGCATCTGATCCACTGGCGCCTGATCAGCCCGATCAGCGTGAGCTTGCGCAGCCGTTGCGCGACATCCATGCGATCCTCACGCCACAGCCATTGCTGCTGGCGCCACAACGCGCCCTCGCCGAATGGATCGCCGCCTGGTACTGTGCGCCGCTCGGCGCCGCCGCGCGTTTGTTGCTGCCGCCGGGATTGCTTGTCAGCATGCAACTGATCCTGCGTCCGACTGAACATAGTGACCAGAAGCTTACAGAGAAAAATGATGCATCGGCATTGGAGCCGGATGACGCTGCTGTGCTAGCGCTGTTGCGTGAACGTGGCTGGCTGGAATATGAGCGGCTTACCGAGACGCTTGGCGCCAAACGCATGCAGGCGGTGATTCACTCGCTGACGGCGCAGGGCCTCGCGCACACTACACTGGAGACACCCATCGCGCTGGACGCCACACGCCATGAGCGGCGTGTTCGCCTGATCGACGCCGCCGATCTGCTGGCGGCCTGGCGCGTAGATGCGCGACTTCGGCTTGATGCGCTGACGACGCAGCCTGGGGTGAATCGTGTCGCCAGCGTCCCCAGCGATGCGCTGATGGCGACAGCAGCGGTTGGCGCATCGCCGCGCATCCCCCGGCGCATCGGCCAGCGCAGCAGACGCGCAACGGCAGAGCGCGTAGAGGAGCCACAGCCCCACCGACCCACTCCCACGACCCCCAACGAGCGGCAGGCCGAACGCATCCTGCGCCAGTTGGCGGTGGTGGAGGCGCTCGAACATGCCGGGCGGGCGGAGCGCGCTGCGGCAACGACGGCGCCAGACGGACCGACCAGTGGGACCAGTGGGACCAGCGGGTGGAACGTCGAGCAGTTGCGCAAGCTCACCCGCGTGACCGAGAAGGCGCTGGCTGAACTGGTGACGGCGGGACTGATCGCCATTGAGACAATGCCGCTCCAGCGCGATCCGCTGGCCGGACGCGCCATCGCGCGCACTGCGCCACTAGCGCTCTCATCCGCCCAGGCCGCCGCGCTACGCGCCATCCTCGCGCCTGATCCACGGACTGAACTACACACAGGCGCAGACACGGCGGCTGAGGCGACCTTACAAGCGGCGGCGCGTGTCATTTTGCTGCATGGGGTGACGGGCAGCGGCAAGACGGAGGTGTATTTGCAGGCGCTGGCGGCGTGCATTGCGCAGGGCAAGCGCGGTCTGGTGCTGGTGCCGGAGATCGCGCTCACCCCGCAGGCGATGGCGCGCTACGCCGGGCGCTTCCCCGGTCGTGTGGCGCTGTTGCATAGCGGCCTCACCGATGCCGAACGCCGCGACGAGTGGCGGCGTATTCGCGCAGGGGTGGTGGATGTGGTGTTGGGGTCACGCTCCGCCCTGTTCGCTCCCATCGAGCGTCTGGGCCTGATTGTGGTGGATGAGGAGCATGAGGTGGCCTACAAGCAGGATCGCACGCCGACCTACCATGCGCGCGATGTGGCCGTGAAGCTGGGCGCGCTTACTGGCGCCACTGTTGTGCTGGGCAGCGCCACACCCTCCATCGAGTCGTATTGTCTGGCGCAGCAGGGAACCTATCAGCTTGTCGAATTGCGCGAACGGGCGCCCGTCGGAGCCGCCACAACCACAACGTTCACCACTGGCGCCACTGGCGCTGTTGCCACAGCCATCCCCGCGCCAACCGCTGCCAGCGTGGCGCCTGTCGCGCCACCAGAACTGCCGCCCGTCACACTGGTAGATTTGCGGGCAGAGTTGCGCGCAGGCAATACCAGCATCCTCAGCGCGACACTGCAACAGGCATTGCAAGAGACGCTCGACCGACACGAGCAGGCAATCCTCTTCCTCAATCGGCGCGGCTCGGCAAGCTGCGTGGTCTGCCGTGAGTGCGGCTATGTGGCCCGTTGTGGACGCTGCGATGTCTCGCTGACCTATCACGCAGGTGAGCAACTGCTGATCTGCCACTACTGCGGCGAGCAGGAACCCGCGCCACAGGTGTGTCCGCTCTGCTGGAGCGCCAGCATTCGCTACTTCGGGCTGGGGACGGAGCGGGTGGAGTTTGCGCTCAAACGCCAGTTTCCGCAGGCGCGCACACTGCGCTGGGATAGCGATACGGCGCGC
>JBDTAI010000244.1:0-11746 GCA_039924685.1 Ktedonobacterales bacterium | reverse complement strand
CCTGTTCGACCGTCGCCTCCACCCCCGACAAGATGATCTGGAGCCGCATCGTTCCTCACCGCCTTCGCCCTCGCCCCCTACCCATCCACCAGTATACCTGCTTTCACCACCCCATGAACAGACACCCTTTCCGCCGCCCCTTGTCTTCCAGGCAGCGTATGTGGTAGCATAGCCAGCATGAACACCACATCCTCTTCCCACCGGCAGCGGCGGCATCTTCGCCACGGCGTCGCCCTGCTGCTCACTATGGAGCGCGCCCAGGTAGGCACGTTGGCCGCGTAGGTGTAGCGCATGCGTGCGTTGAATGCTTACGCGGCTGGATGACTACCCGCGCCGTTCCCTATACCCGCATCACTGGCAATCGTCACGGCTGGCTCTAACCAACGCCTGCACAGTGACGTTTCCTGCTATGACTGTTTTGGCGCGCACCCTCATCTGACCGCAGCTATTCATCCCCTTCTTTGCGTATTCCACGGAATCGCTCTCTGGCGCCGACTTATGCGCCCCTTCGCATGCCGCCACGCCCTCAGCACTGGCGTTGCCATCCGTTTCCCTTCCGTTTCCCTATAGAGTGTAAGGGCGCTTCCCATCATGAGCGAGATTCTTCGTGAGCTTGAGACAAGCGAGTTTTTGACTCCACAGCCTGATCTCCTGTCAACAGGAGTAGCAGGCGAGAAGCCACGCGCGCGACGCTGGGGGATCGCGTTTGGCGTCTATGCCGTCGCCTCCAATCTTGACTTCACCAACGCCATCTGGCTGATCTATCTGGCGAGCCGGGGCTATAATCCCTTCGCCATCGGCCTCTTCGAGATGGTGTTCCATATCGCCAAGTTCTTCGCTGAGGTTCCCACCGGCGTCTTCGCCGATCTGGTCGGGCGACGCGCCAGCCTGATTCTGTCGTGCGTCTTTGGTGTACTCTCCGCTGCGCTGTTCCTGGCGCCAGTTCCTGCGCTGGTCGTGCTGGCGATGGCCCTTGCTGGTATCTCGTGGGCGTTCAAGGGTGGCGCGCAGGAGGCGGCGCTCTGGACACTCGCCGAACGCGCCGGAGCCAGCCAGCAGGCGCGGCGCTACAGTCAGCTCTTCAGCCGCTTTCTGGTGCTGACGTTGATCGCCGCTGCGCTGGGTGAAGCGTCGGGCGGCTACTTCGGTCACTTCAGCATTGTGATCCCATATGTCTTTCGGGCGGTGACACAACTGCTGGCAGTCGTGCCGCTGTTCTTCATTCCGGCGCTGCGACTGGCCCAACCAGAGCATGGCGAGCGGCCACGTCCGCTGGCGCATGCGCTGGCCGGGCTGCATGCGGCGTGGCGCAATCCCACACTGCTGGCGCTGCTGCTGATCTCGGCGCTGGAGGGGACAGTCTTCACCACCGTCAACTTCTACACCCAGCTTGCCTTCAATGGCCTGGGATTCACATTGACGGCCATCGGCGTGATCTTCGGCGGCGCGGCGGTGATGGACTTCCTGGCGACGATGGCGGCTCCCCGACTGATCGCGCATATCCCTCGGCATCGGCTGCTGGCGGCGCTGATCGGCGTTGTGGCGCTTGGGCTATTCGCCATGGGCGCCAATCAGCCGCTCGTGAGCCTGCTCGGTTTCCTGCTGCTCTTCCATGTCGCCGATGCGATCTTTGTGCCAACGATCAGCACCTCGCTCAATGAGCGCACACCCGAAACGCAGCGCGCCACGGTGCTTTCGCTGGAAACAGGCATGTTCAGCCTCACGATGATCGCCGCCTTTCCGCTCTTTGGCCTGGGGCTGACGAGCATTCCCTATAGCGTCGCCTATCTGGGTGGCGGCGTCGCACTGCTGGCAGGCGTGGCGCTGATCGTCGGCGCGGCTGCGCTCTTGCGGCGAAGCAGGCGGGAGTAACGGGCGGGAGTAACGGGCGGGAGTAAGATGAATGACCAGTGTGTGCGAAAGGCCAATCACGTTCGGCCTTTTTCGCCACTATGGCCAATGCGCACGGCGCCATCCTGTGGCATACTGCGGAAAATCGCCCTGACATCACTCCGCGACATCACTCCACAAATAGCCGTGGGAACAGTCCAGAAGGGGAAACGCATGAGCCAGCAACTCACAACGGCGGCCGGCGCCAGCAATGGATCGCTGCCTACCGCCCCCGAAACACTTGATACCGTCGAGAAGTATCGCCGCTATGTCAACATCAGCGCCGCGAAGGGCATCGAGCCGATTGTGGTCGAGCGCGCCGAGGGGGCGGTTGTCACCGACAGCGACGGTCGCGAGTTCATAGATTGCTTCGCGGGCATTGCGGTGGTCAACGCCGGACACCGCAACCCCGAAGTGCTCGACGCCGTGCGCGCCCAACTCGACAAGCTGGTTCACTGCTGCTCCTACCTCTACTATGTCGAGCCGGTGGCCGATCTGGCCGAACAACTCGCCGAGGCCACGCCGGGCGACCTGCAAAAGACCTTCTTCTGCAACAGCGGCGCCGAGGCCAACGAGGGCGCCTTGCGGCTGGCCCGCGCCGCCAGCGGCAAGCAGGAGTTCATCGCGCTGCAAAGCTCGTTTCATGGCCGCACCAACGCCACGCTGACCATCACTGGCAACTGGGCGCGCAAGAAACGCGGCGGTCCCTATGGCACGGGGGCGACGTTTGCGCCCGCTCCCTATCGCTATCGTTGCAGGTTCTGCCAGGGGGCGAACGCCTGCACGCTGGCCTGCGCCGACGCCGTGGAGGACGCCATCCAGTACAACACCTCCGGCAACGTGGCGGCATTCATTGCGGAGCCGCTGATGGGCGAGGGCGGCATCATCGTTCCGCCTGACGGCTACTTCGCGCGCGTCAAAGAAATCCTCAACAAATACGACATTCTCTTTATCGCCGACGAGGTGCAGAGCGGCTTTGGGCGCACGGGAAAGCTCTTCGCCATCGAACACTCCGGCGTCACACCAGACATTCTGACGATGGCCAAAGGCATCGCGGATGGCTTCCCGCTGGGCGCCTTCATCGCCGCGCCGCAGATCGCGGATTCGTTCCAGCCGGGCGAGCATCTCTCCACCTTCGGCGGCAATCCGGTCAGTTGCGCGGCGGGCGTCGCCAACATCAAATTCCTGCTGCGCGAAGACATCCCCGGTCAGGCGGCGCAGAAAGGCGCCTGGCTGATGGAGCGCCTGCATGAGCTTGCCGACCGCTATCCACTGATCGGCGAGGTGCGCGGGCGCGGCCTGATGATCGGCGTGGAGTTGGTGACGGACCGCGTGGCCAAGACTCCCGACGCCAGCGCGGCGACACGCATCCGCGAACTCTGCCGCGAACGGGGCGTGCTGATCGGCGTCGGCGGCCATTATGGCAACGTGCTACGCATCCAGCCGCCACTGGTGATCGAACAGGCCCAACTCGCAGCCGCCGTGGAGGCAATTGCCGCCGCGCTGGATGAGGTGAGCGGCGCTCGGCCCTGATCGTGGGATGGGGCAACTCTCGGCATTGAAAAGCCGGAACACGGGACATGGGGACTACAGTCCCGTGCTAACGCGCTATCGCTACGCTCGGCGCCGATCTCTGCGCAGGGGACGCGTCGCGCGCCGTACCAGTTGCATGGGATATGGGATGGTGTCGCGCGGCCCGGCGACTCCGTGGCATCATTGCCATCCAAGGGAACGCAGGCGTCCGCCGGACGCCCCTACGTAATGCAATGCAGCGCTGGAGTTTTATTCTCATTGAGGAGCATAGAAGCATATGACGACGATATCTCAGCCAAAGACCGAGGTTCGTACGCTGCGCCACTGGATCGACGGCAAATGGGTTGCGCAGGCTGTAACAGACGAGGCAATCGAGCCGGTGTATAATCCCGCGACCGGCGAGTTGATCGCCCGCACACCGCTGGCGACCGGCGCCGAGGTAGATGCGGCGGTGAGCGCGGCGCTGGCGGCGTTTCCGGCATGGGCGGCGACGCCCGCAGTCGAGCGGGCGCGTGTGCTGTTCCACTACCACACGCTGCTCGAAGCACACGCCGAGGAGCTGGCGCGACTGGTGACGCAGGAGAACGGTAAAACGATTGCCGACGCGCGTGGCGAGGTGCTGCGCGGCATCGAGGTGGTCGAGTTCGCCTGCGGGGCGCCGACGCTGCTGATGGGCGAGACAGCGCGTGACATCGCGCGCGGCATTGATAGCGAGAGTATGCGTTTCCCGTTGGGCGTGGTTGGCGGGATCACCCCATTCAACTTCCCCATGATGGTGCCGCACTGGCTCTTTCCAGTGGCGATTGTCTGCGGCAACACCTTTGTCCACAAGCCCTCCGAGCGCACACCACTCTCCGCCGAGCGTTGCGCCGAACTGCTGGCCGAGGCTGGGCTACCGGATGGCGTCTACAACATCGTTCACGGCGCCCGCGACGCGGTAAACGGCCTGCTGGAGCATCCCGATGTGCGCGCGATCTCGTTTGTAGGATCGCAGCCGGTAGCCTGGCATGTCTATACCACGGCGGCGGGACATGGCAAGCGCGTGCAGGCCCTGGCGGGCGCCAAGAATCATCTAATCGTGCTGTCCGACGCCGACCTCGACAGGACGGTTCCCGCCATCATGGGATCATCCTTCGGCGCAGCGGGTGAACGCTGCCTGGCGGGCAGTGTGGTGATGGCAGTCGGCTCGGTCGCTGACGAACTGATCCAGCGGCTCGATGCCGCCTGCGCCGCGTGGCGAGTCGGCGATGGGCTGGATAGCGCAACCGATATGGGGCCGGTGATCCGCGCCAGTCACCGTGAGCGCATCCAGAGCTACATCGAGCAGGGCAAGGCGGAGGGCGCAACAGTTGTGCGCGACGGCACAGTACAGGACGATCCCAATCAGACGGGCTTCTTCCTGCGACCCACGATCTTCGATGCTGTGCGGCCAGAGATGACGATTGCCCGCGAGGAAATCTTTGGGCCGGTGCTAGCGGTGATGCGCGTCGAGACGCTGGAAGAGGCGCTGGAGATCGCCAACGGTTCGCGCTTCGGCAACGCGGCCAGCATCTTCACCGAGAGCGGTGGCGCGGCGCGTATGTTCCGTGAGCGCATCCAGGCGGGCATGCTGGGAGTGAATGTCGGCGTGGCGGCGCCAATGGCCTTCCTGCCCTTCGCCGGATGGAAAAACAGCTTCTACGGCGACCTGCACGCCACCGGCAAAGACGGTATCGCCTTCTACACCGACCAGAAGGTGATCACCTCGCGCTGGTGGAAGTGAGGCATGTTATGGGGCGCAACGACGACATTGGCGACGTGCCAGGCATACTGGTGGGACATGATACGCTGCCAGATGCGGCAACCGGCTGCACGGTCATCTGCTGTGAAGGGTCTGCCGTGGGTGCGGTGGATGTGCGCGGCGGGGCGCCCGGCACACGCGAAACCGATCTGCTCGATCCACGCTGCATGATGCAGGAGGTCCACGCCGTGCTGCTGGCGGGCGGCAGCGCCTTTGGCCTCGACGCGGCTACCGGCGTGATGCGCGTGCTCGAAGAGCGCGGGATCGGCTTCGATGTGGGCATGGCGCGTGTGCCAATTGTGCCTGCCGCTGTCCTCTTCGATCTTGGCATTGGCCGTAGTGAAATACGCCCCGATGCGGCTTCCGGCGTCCGCGCCACTGAGGCGGCGCTGGCCTCACAGGCGGGCGATCCCGTGGCGCAGGGATCGGTTGGCGCGGGGACAGGCGCCACGGTCGGCAAGATGGGTGGGCCGATGTTCGCCACGAAGGGCGGCATCGGCAGCGCCAGCGAGACCACGCCGGAGGGATATACCGTCGGCGCGCTGGTGGCCGTCAATGCGCTGGGTGATGTGTATGATCCGCAGACCGGACGCATCGTGGCGGGCGCGCGCAGCCCCAGTGGTCAGTGCTGGCTGGCGGACGATCTGGCGGACGATCTGGCGTCTCAGCAGGGCGCCGCAACACCGCCGGATGCCCATATATTCCCTGGCGCGCAGACAACGATTGGTGTGATCGCCACCGACGCGCCTTTCTCGAAGGCGGAACTATCGAAGCTGGCCCAGATGGCGCATGATGGGCTGGCGCTCGCCATCCGCCCGACACATACGCCGCTGGATGGCGACACGCTCTTTGCCTTGCGCACAAGCCGCGCCTCTACGCAACCGGCCACCAATGCCACTCTCTCACTCACCTTCGCCGGAGCCGCCGCCACTCAGGCCATCGCCCGTGCCATCGTCAAAGCCGTGCGCGCCGCCACCAGCCTCGCAGGCGTTCCCGCGCTACGCGATCTCCCCTTCGCGCAGTCTTGACGGGCGGCGCGCGGGATGGTACACTGTTGCCATCCGAGGGTGATTAGCTCAGTTGGTTAGAGCGCCACGTTGACATCGTGGAGGTCGGGGATTCGAGCTCCTCATCACCCACCATCCATTCCCCATGCACAGCCGCTGGCCGCACATCCGTTGCGCTGGCGGCGTTTCTGTCTATTGCGCATGCTTGGCGGAGAAGGGTTATCCTGATGGCGAATTCAGCATCCACTGGCGTCTTCGTGTGGGTGGCGCGGGTGAGCGACATTCCGCCGGGACGGCTGCGGCGCGCCGAACTGGGCGGGCGGCTGATTTGCCTTGCCAACGTGGACGGCGTGATCTACGCCGTTGACGACGACTGTACGCATATCTGCACGCCACTCAGCCAGGGAACGCTGGAAGGCGCCACGCTTACCTGTCCGCTGCATCTGGCGCGCTTCGACGTGCGAACTGGGCGCGTGCTGCGTGGTCCTGCCCGCGACAACCTGCGCGCCTATGTTGTGCGTATAGTGGGAGAGGATGTGCTGGTGGCCGATCCCGACGCAACAGAACCTTAAACGCCGTCTCTTTCATGCGCCGGGCTTGTAAGCCCGCGATCCTGGTTGCTTGCGTTGGGCATTCATGCCTACGATCTCAGTGCGTCGGGCATTCATGCCTGCGATCCTGTCGCTAGAGGAGTTTGGGGTGAGAGGACCATCACACGTCGTCTTTGGGCTGGCGGGCGCCGTTGTCATTGGCACAGCGTTTCATAGCCTCTCCGGTCAGCCGCTGCTGGGCAAGGGCGCCGAGTTTGCGCTGCCCTCGCTCGATCTGCTGGCGCAGAAGGTGATCTTCTATGGCGCGGCTGGCATCGGCGCGGTCACCCCAGATATAGACAACGCCCGCAGCACAGCGGGCAAACGTTTGGGGCCAATCAGCAAGGGCATCCAGCATCTCGCCGGACATCGCACGCTCTTTCACAGCTTCGTCGGTCTGGCGCTGGTGGGCGCGATTGTCTGGGCGATCCAGTACGGGCTGGGGCTGGCGCTCTATCATTTGGGACTGACGGGAACCGGCGCCGCGCTTGGCGCTGGCATCGGTCCTGGTGGCTTTTTGGCGCCCGGCGTGGGTATCGCCTTCGGCGGCCTGATGGTCGGCTACTTCCTGCATCTGGTGGCCGATAGCTTGACTGAGGGCGGCGTCCCCTGGCTCTGGCCCTCACACGAACGCTTCGGCTTCCCACCGGAGCGGCGCTGGCGTTTTCGCACCGGCAGCCGGGCTGAACCAATCATCGTGGTCGCCGTTGCCGCGCTGGTGATCGTCGGCGTCGTCTTCGGCGTCCTCTCGATCTAATTGCTCGTCACCGCTATCGCATAGAAAATACCATTGTCGCAACCGCTATACACCGTCCCGTTTGCCACAGCGGGTGAGGTATCTATCGCGCCACCCAAATGATACGCCCAGAGCGTCTGGCCTGTCTGCGCATCAAATGCGTAGAGAATGGTGTCATGCGACCCGACGTAGACTGTGCCGTCGGCAACGGTTGGGGTGCGCGCCACGCTGTCCTGTGTTGCGGCGATCCAGAGCCGCTTTCCCGTAATAGCGTCAAGCGCGGAGATGTTGCGGCTCTGCGAACCGACGTAGAGGATCGTCTTCGGATTCGCGGACGTGGGAAGCTGGATAGCGGGCGCATCGAGGATGGGGCCGGATGTGCGATAGGCCCATTTATAGGACCCATCATGCAGGCCCAGCGCATAGACCACGCCATCATAGCCACCCACATACACAGTGCCATTACTCACTAACGGACGCGAGAACCGCTGCGGCGTGTGGTTGGGCGTGAAGCGCCAGATCGGATGGCCGTCCGTCGCGGAGATTGCTGCCACACCGCCATCACCCGCGACGATCACTACACCGTTCGCCACTGCTGGAGCGGCGAGTTTGCCGTAGCCCGTGATATGCGTCCAGACCCGCCCGCCCGTCGCGCTATCGAGCGCCACACTGTTCCCATTATAGGTGCAGCAATACACATGCGTCCCATCTGTGGCAGGTGTTACGCCAATGGGGTTGCGCACGTTCGTGAACCAGACATGCGCACCGGTGGCGGCCTTGCGCGCATAGAGAATGCCATCCGTCGAGGCGGTGTAGATCGTTTCACCCATCAACAGCGGATCTGCAAAGTTTGGCGCTTTCGAGAGTGAACGCCAGCGTACCTTGCCAGTTGTGGCATCGAGCGCATAGAAGTACGACGTATCGGCGCCGAAGTAGACAAGACCATTGGCCAGCAGCGGCGAGGAGTACATGTTATGACCAGCGGCGAAGCGCCAGCGCACATGCACCGAGTAGTGCGCTGGCTTTGGCGTCGTCTTCGGGGTCGCCTTCGCCTGCGGGCCGAAGCGATGCAGCGCATAGGCGCCACCGAGCGTAAGCAATCCGGCACACGCCACCCCTGCCACCCCAACGCCACCCGCTGTCAGCAGCAGTGTCCGGCGGCTCATGGCGCCCGGTCGGCGTGAAGCC
Source organism: Ktedonobacterales bacterium (assembly GCA_039924685.1). Lineage (GTDB taxonomy): Bacteria > Chloroflexota > Ktedonobacteria > Ktedonobacterales > JADMIN01 > JBDTAI01. The sequence continues at coordinate 3,022 of JBDTAI010000244.1, read as the reverse complement.
ACAGGCGCACTCCCCCCTGTTGGCGGAACAGCGCCCGCTGCCAGGGGAGTCGGCGCGCCATCGGGCGTGCGCCACTCCACACCGGATGGCGCGGGCACAGTCACGGGCCACGCAGGAGACGACATTGCTGGAAGTGGCTCCGCTGGCTGATACGGTGGTGTTGGTCCCGCCGACCCCGCCGGTCCATACGTCCCATACCCATAGTTCCCCGACGGTGGCCCATACGTCCCATACGCTCCAGACATTCCGAATGGCGGCGTGGGCGTTGTATTCGGGCTATTTGCAGCGAACGCGGCGCCGGGCGAGACAAGTGGCGTAGAGAAGGGCGCGGGCGTCTGCCAGGGCAGCGAAGGCGCAGGTAATGGCGTTGACGCTGGCGCCGCCATCTGGGCGACGCCGACAAGCTCCAGCGTGAGCGCCTGGGCGAAATCGGCGACACGCGGGAAACGTTGCACCGGGTCTTTGGCGAGCGCCCGCAAGAAAGGACCATCTACACCGCGTGGCAGGATGGGGTTGACCTGCGTGGGCGCCAGCGGAACTGACGCACGATGGTGGTGATCGAGTTCGGCGACGGCGCCGTTGAAGACTGGCTGGCCAGTGAGCAGTTCATAGGCGACACAGGCGAGCGCATATTGATCGCTGGCCGGAATGGGGCGCCCCTGGGCCTGCTCCGGCGCAGTGTAGAGGGCAGCGCCGGAGGCGCCTGTCGTGCCGCTCATCTCCACCAGAAAGCCCGCCAGCCCGAAATCAGTGAGCAGCACGTAGAGCGAAGGTTCGGCGACAATGTGCGCAAGCGCGGGATTGGCTGTTCCATCGGGCGCGGCTTGTTGTTCAGGTGTGATGCGCCGCGTCAGCAGATTCTGCGGCTTCACATCGCCGTGGATCAGTCCCTGGTCATGCGCGTATTGCAGCGCGTCGGCGGTCTGCTCCACGATCTGCGCCACCAGCGCGGGGCTCAGCGGCAGCACAAATTGCGCCGGTTGGCCAGTGGCGCGATTCGGTCGCACCAGATCGGTGAGCGAGCCACCAGGAACGTAGGCCATCACCAGATAGATGAAGTCGCCCGCCTGGCCGAAGTCATAGAGCCGCACGAGGTGGGGGTGCTCAAGTCGCGCAACCGCCCGCGCCTCTTGCGAAAACCGCTGGGTGGCGTGCTCCCGCGCATCTGGGCTGCTGTTGGGCAGACCCGACTCGCGCAACGTCTTGATCGCTACCTGCCGCCGCAGCCGCTCCTGCTCGCCGAGATACACGTCGCCCAGGCGACCGGAACCAATGTGCTGGATGATCACGTAATCGCCGAATCGCATACCCTCAAGGCCAGCCACAGACGCCTCCTCGATATAATCAGCAATAGATGGTTATGTAGATTACTCTCACTGCCGCGTATCTTCTGGCGCATTGTGTGCGCGCCGTCACCAGCATACAACACCTGGCATACAACACCTGGCAAAGGGTACGTATATCTTGCCCCTCGATGTCAACTCCATAGTATGGCAGGAGTATGGCAGGGCATGACGGCCCGGAAGCCCAGAAACAGGCGCCCCCTTTCCCTGCCATGGTCTGTGGTGGAAAAGGGGGTGTTCTCTGCGCTGGCGAGCGCCAACTGCCGAAACGGCGACGAGCAGGATCGCCCGCTACTGAACTTTGATGGTCACGGAGAGCATCTTGTCGCCCGCTGTGATCTGCTTGGCGACATCCAGGCCGGAGGTGACAGTTCCGAAGATCGTGTAGCTCTTGGGCAAGCTGGAGTTGTCGCCTGTGTTAATGAAGAACTGGTTGCCATTGGTGTTTGGCCCCGCGTTCGCCATCGCCACCGTGCCGGGGGTATACGTACCGGGGAACTTCTCGTCCTTGAACGTATAGCCTGGCACCGTCTTGGGGTCATTGCCGTTCTTCACCACGGCGCCGCCCTGGATCAAATCGAGTGTGGAGGGCTGGCCATCGAGCACGCTGGGCTTTCCCGGCTTCTCCACACGCCAGAAGTACGTACCGTCGAAGAAGTGCTGCTGGGCCAGGAAGACGAAGCTGTTGACGGTGATCGGCGTGTCTTTGGCGTCCAGCTTGATGACGATGTCGCCCTTCGCCGTGTGGATCGTGGCGATATAGGTCTTCTTGGTGTTGATCGTCATGAGCGGCGCCTTATTGCAGACATGCGTCTTCAGGTTACAGACAGCCTGCTTGGGTGGAATCGGCGCAAAGGGGCCGAGCTTGTTCTGCTGGGCATACAGTGTGACCCCACCAAAGATGGCCAGCAGGATGATGACCGACAGCACCGGGAAGTTGCGGATCATATCCAGTGGTCCGCGTCGCTTCTGATACCGCTTGCCGGTCGCCGTTCGTCGTGTGGTCGGCGTTGTGGCCCGCCGTGTCGCCGTTTGCTCCACCACTGGCGTGGTCTGGTGTGCGCGCATCACCCGCGCCTCGCGCCGCGCCTGATCACGTTTGCTTGCCGTATTCGGCATGAGAAATCGCCCTCCGTCTCGTTCTGCTCGTGTCTGCTTCGGCTATCCTCTACCGCGCGAGAGCCTGTGAAAGCCTGCAAAGCCGCCCGGCAAGGTCTGCTCAATCATGACGCAATCTGGCTGTGTGTCCCCACGTTGTCTCCGTCGGATGTCGCACATCTGCCAGCGTATCAGGGGTATAATACGCTGGTACGGCGCTACGGTCAATACGCATACCCGAATATTCCTGTTGTCAGGAGCGAAACACCACCCATGCCGGATATTCCTGAGAAGATTCAGGCCATTTTGCAGTCGCTGCCCCACAAGCCGGGCATCTATCTGCACAAGGACGCCGAAGACCACATCCTCTATGTGGGCAAGGCCACCTCGCTGCATGCGCGTGTGCGCCAGTATTTCGTGGATCCCGCCGATCTCAGTCCCAAGAATCGCGCGCTGGTGTCGCATATCGCCGACATCGAGTTTATCGTGGTGGGCAGCGAGGTCGAGGCGCTAATCCTCGAAAACGAGTACATCAAACGCTACCAGCCGAAGTATAATGTGCGCCTGCGCGACGACAAGAA
>JBDTAI010000243.1:0-7609 GCA_039924685.1 Ktedonobacterales bacterium | reverse complement strand
GGGAACGCCCGTTTCGGGCAGCATTGGCGCCATATCGTTGCGTGAGGGAACCAGCGCACGACCCAGGTCCACTTCTTCGTAGTCGGGCTGTTGTGGCTGGCCCCGACGGTTGCGCCCGCCGGAGCCTGAGCGACCGGGCGCCGAGGCGCCGCGCCAGTCGCCGCCGGAGCCTTGATAGCCGCCTTCATCCCAGCCGCCGTCCTGACCGCCTTGACCCTGACCACCCTGGCGAGTGTTCCAGTTCGTGCCGGAATTGCCTGTGCGGCTCAACAGGCCGCCACCACCACCCACGCGAGATCCAGACGACGAGCGGCCACCCCAGTTAGCGCCGGACGTTCCACCAGCGCCCGGACGCCCACGGGCGCCACTATCGCCGGGCTGGCTGCGTCCGCGTCCCTGGCCCATCGCAGAGTACGCATCGGGAGGCGGGGCGCCGCAGTTTGGGCAGGGACCCGTTCGGGGACGACGCACGCCACACTCTTCGCACTCCATAGACTCGATCTCCTCTTCGCTCGACGCCTGGTAGTAGGTGTTATTTGGCAGGTTGAGGAAGGCTGCTCCATCAGAGCGTCAACCACCATCACACCATACACGTCGCTCCATTGAGGGTCAAGCATTGCCGCCCTGGATAGGAGCAATGGGGGAAGGCGCATCGCTCGCCTACCCCACCGTACGGGCCATGCCCACTCTGCCTGTTGTCGCACATTACTCGCGGCGCAGGGCAGGGATGAGGTCACATGGGCCATTGCGCTGTGTCGCCGCGACCTTCGCTCGCTGTGGCTTCGAAGCGGCACAGCGACTCTCCGCCGTCGTAGACAATCTCCGGTATGCTGTCCAGTATGCTGTCCTGTAGATTGCAGGTCTGCGTGGTCGAGAGTGCCTGGAGGTATGTGTATTCCTGCTCCATCACACCTGCGGGTGCGCTGCACATCTTGCGTGTGCTGATCGGCCCCCGGATCGTCAGCCTGTCGCCTTCCAGCGTATAGCCGCCGGAATAGGTGTTGCAGCCCGCCGAGCCGCCAACATGGTTCCCGGTAAATGTACGTGTGATCTCGCTGCCCGCCAGCGTCGGTTGTGGCGCCTCGCGCCGCCCGAATGCTACCAGCCGCCATGTCGTCGCGTGCAACTCATCAGTTTCCGTGTTCATGCTGCCGTCACTCATTGTTCGCTCCCTCACTTTCCTGAACGCGTTTCTAACAGATCTCTCTTGCCAGTCACACAGGATTGTACGCCGCGCGTCTCTGTACTTCTCTGTTGCCTTGATGAGTTGCGTATGCTACACTATGCCTACCGATGGGACTGATGCGCGCACACCAGAGCAACCAGCAGCCACAAGAAGCTACAAGAAGTTACAAGAAGTTACAAGAATGTAATAGCAACTGGAGTGTCTGGAGCGCCAATATAATCTGCGTAGCGCCTCATTCTACCAGTTCTGGTTCTGTTTCTCACTGACACTTGGACCCTTTGAGGGCATACAGGAGGCTATTCCGTGGCTATTGAGTTTCCCACCGATACCGCGCGTCGTCTTCCCGTCTATCTCTTGCTCGATACCTCCGCTTCGATGCAGGGGTCAAAATCGTCGGCGTCAACAACGGCGTGACGATGATCTATCAAGAGCTCATGAACGATCCACGCAGCGCCAGCACAGTCTATATCAGTGTGATCACCTTCGCCAGTCAGGCCTATCAGATTCCGCTCATGCCGATCACCCAGTTTACCCCACCGCAACTGAGCGCCAATGGCACAACGGCGCTAGGCGGCGCGCTCAACATCCTCAATCAGTCGCTCGATCAGGACCTGATCGCTAACCAGGTGGGTGGCGCCATCTTCGTATACATCGTGTTCATCATCGCCTCCGCCAATGGCGCCTGATCGACGCCTTGATGACGCCTGACTCCACCCAGCGCGGGAATCGAGAGTCGCGCCTCCCAACGCATACGTTGCGTGATGGAACCAGCATCTGCGGCGTATAATTGGCGTAGCAGCATGTGTGCGGCTGGCGAAGGGTGGCGCGCGATGGCTTACAATCCCAACAATCCCAACAATCCCAACATGCCGGGCAACCGCTCGACGGCGCCGATGCCGGGCGACAAGTATCCGCCGGGGTATGTCGCGCCAGTGGGACAAGCAGCGGGCAAGCTCGGGTGGTATGGTCCGCCGGTCGCCGCAGCGCCACCAGCGCCTGCGCGACCCCGACGCAAGGCCCAACCGACGCAAGCCCCCCAAGCGCCACCGCCATCACCGGCGCCTGCCTATCCACCGCCGCAGGGACCCTATGGCGCATATGTGCCGCCACAGCTACAACCAGCGCCGTATGCGCCGTATGGACCACCTGCATGGCCAGCGTCTCCCATTGCGCCCGACCCCATTGCCACGCCTGCCGAACCTGAGCGATGCTGGCCTGCTGCGCTGACGCTCTATCTGCTGGCGCCATTGGTGGGCGAGATGCTCTCTGGCTCGACACCGCCGTTGCAGTTCGTCAACCCAGGCTCATTGATTTTCCTCACGGCGTTCTATGGATCGAGCGCATTGCTGGCGCGTGACATCGTGCGACGCCATAGCCTCGGCTGGGGGAGTTTGTTGCTGCTGGGTGCGGCGTTTGGCATTCTCAACGAGGGGCTGGTGGTGACAAGCTGGACCAATCCGTTCTGGCCCGATGTGCTGTCGCTGGGTGGCTATGGCCGCGCGCTGGACATCAACTGGTTCTGGGCGCTGGGGCTGACTACCTATCATGCCGTCGTCAGCATCAGCATCCCCATCGTACTGACCGAAGCGATCTTCCCGCGTGTGGCTGATCGTCCCTGGCTGGGCAAGAAGACCTTCCGCTTCCTGGTGGCCTGGCTGGCGCTGATCTCAGTCGTCGCTTTTGCGCTCTTCGGCATTGTGATGTTCCAGAAGCAGGGCTATCGTCCGCCGCTGCTGCCCTATCTCTTCATTCTGGCGCTCGGCGCCGTGAGTGTCTGGCTGGCGACGCACCCGCCCCGGCATGCGCTACACTTGCTGCGCCGCACTGCAAGTGGGCAGAATCCGCCGACCAACCCACCTGCCTTCACGGTGCGCGCTGCGCCAGCGTTGGGCCGATTGCGCATTTATGGCTTCGTCGCCACACTCGCCTTTTTCATCGTGCTGTGGGGAACGCCAGCGCTGATCAAGTTCGCGCCGTTGGCCGCTGCGTTGATGGTTGCGCTGATCACCTTTGCGGCAACCCGACTGCGCCGCTGGAGCCGCATGCTGGGCTGGAGCGCGCGTCACCGACTGGCGCTGGCCTCCGGCGTAGTGTTCCTGTTCATCCTCTATGCGCCGTTTGTCGAGTTCGTGGTTCATCCGGCGGGCAAGGTCGTCGCAGGCATGACGCTGGTGGCCGTCGGCTGGCTGGTATTCCTGATTGTGCTGGCGCGCTTTGCTCGTCGCGCCGAGGCGAAGCGGCTGGGCCTCGCGCCCGCCACGCAACCGTGAGTTCAGCGGCTATTGGGTGAAGAAGTGGCCGAGCAGGCTGCCAAGCAAGATGCAGACAATCAAGCTCCACCACAGTTCTTTGGTCCTGAACTCGGTTTGATTCGGCACAGCCAGAAACAGCACCGAGAGCAACACCACGCCGCCAATGATATAGAAGAAAATGATCGGCGGCTTGATTGCAACAGTGAACGCCAGCGCCGCCACAAAGGCGAGGATGGCAGGCGCTATCGAGGGCCGCGACCAGGGCTTCATCATATTGTCTCCTCTTCGAGAACACCGATACCCACCGAAAGGGGATAGTAGGCATTCTCCTTGATCGGCAACATGTGGCATATTTCGTACCAGCCGAGGCGACACTGTATACATGCCCATAGTATACATGCCCATATAGGTGGACAAATGCCCGACAAGTATGCCTGCAATGCCTGCGTGGCGCTCGAAAAATGCAACAGGGCGAAGCGCCCGCGCAGCTTGTCGCCGCCGAACCTTCGCCCCAGGCTGTTGCGTGTTATGCTGTAGTGTGTATTGCGCCGTTATGGCTTCTTGGCCGTTTTGTCGGCCTTCGGCTTCGGGCGCTTTTTCGGATTTTTGTCACCCATGTGGTTTGTCCTTTCTTCGGAACACTCGGAACAGTTGAACGAGAACTCGAACGATGGCAGGAACAAAGCAGGTGTTGACGCCAGGGTATGTCCTGTTATACCACGCGCTGCGGCGGATTGCGAGAGGATAGCGGAGTTGACCAGTAATGGGAGCAGGCCCGACGATGTATCTGGTGATGGGGGAGAGGCGTCATCCGCGCCCCACACGCCATCGTCCCCTGATCTAGCGCCCCCTGATCCGTCGCCGGATACGCTGACGACGGTGGACCTCGACCTCCTGCTGGCACGGCGTCACCCGGCGCAACGGCGGATGGCGCGGGCGGCGCTGCCTGTTGTGGCGCTGGTGGCGCTGGTGACTGTCCTCACCGCTCTCTTCGGTGGACCACTTGCCAGTTTGACGCACATATCGCACATATTCGGAAGCAGTGCGGGGAACACGCAGACGCTCGCCATCACTGCCAATGTCGCCACTGCCAGCGTCACTTTCAACGGCGCGCGCCTTGCCGGAACCTTTCCGCTGGTGGCGTCGCTACACGAAGGCGAGAACGAACTGGCGCTACGTGCGGCGCCGTTCGATCTGCTGACCTGCATGCTTACCTGGTATCCGCCGGAACTGCTCAGCCCCACGCCCGGCTGCGACGACATTAGCCACACGTCCACGCACGTTGCAGGAGCGCGCATTCAGCCGACGCTGCTGCTCAACCTGTATCTGAGTGATCCCAGCTTGCCCTATGCGTTGAATCAGGGGGCGCTGGCGGTAGTGTCACAGGCGCTCGCGCAGATAAATGCGCCAGTTCGTGTCCCCGCCGGAGACTACATCGCCACGGGCCTGACGACGAGCGGCCATGGCCAGATTAGCATCACGAGCATGCGCGCCGCTGCGCCGCTGACGGCCACCATCGCGTTTGCCCTGGCAACGGGCCTCGACGCGCTGGGTGTGCAACCGCTGTGTGTCATCGGCACGCTCTGTGGGGCCTCGCCGCAGGCGCAGGCAGGCGATGCGCTGGCGCTCAGTCCAATGCGCGGGGTGGCGCAGGTCTGGCTTGTCTCGGCGCAGACAGGTGTGCGCTGGCACTTTACGGATGCGACAGGGCGGCAGGTGGCGCAGTCGCCGCTGATCGCGCTGACCATTGCGGCGCTGATCGAACTGGCCTATACACCAGGGGCAAGCGCGCCGTGGCGTCTGCTCTCGATGCAGGTGGGACCACCAAGTGGCGCCGCCACAACCCCTGAAACGCAGGCGCTACAGGCGCAGTTGGGACCAGCCGCCTGCAACAGCGGTTTCACGGCGCTCACCACCAGCCTGCCAAAAGGATCATTCACCCCGGTGGGTCTGGTCGCCACCGTCGGCCTCAACGGCTGCGTAATTCAAGCGCAGGAGGGGACGAGCGCCGCCGATACTGCCAACAGCATCTACCTCTGGCGCTTTGGCGTGCTGCTGGCGGTGGATGCCAATGCGCATCAACTGGCGCCCGATCTGCCACTGGCCCCCGCCGATGAGGTGGCTGCCGTCAAATCCGCCGCCAACGGGTAGCGACATGCGCGCTATTGCGCCCGCTAGGCCTCGTCCTTGTTGTTATGGCTTATTTGTCGTACTCAGCAGCGCCTATCCTGCACTATTTTGCGCCCACACACTAGCCCCTCACCACGATGCTCAATCAAGACATCGTAGGCGAGGGGTGGAAATACAATTGGGCAGTGAGGGTTATGACGCATGGGATGTTGCTATGGGGTTGTGGCGAGATACTGTGGTGGGCGACGCGCATGACTGGCCTGCTCATAGGCGTAGGCCAGCGCGATCAGTTTCGCCTCGCTGAAGGCGCGCCCGATGAAGGTGACACCCAGCGGCAGGCCAAACGTTTCGCCCGCTGGCACGCTGATCGCTGGGTAGCCCGCCAGCGCCGCCGGTTGTGAGGCGCCACCACCACCTCCCGGATTGCCCGCGATCCTGTCAATCTTCCAGGCGGGGCCAGCCGTCGGCAGAAAGAGCGCGTCGAGTTGATGCTGCGCCATTACGGCGTCTATGCCTTCCTCGCGGGAGAGCCGATGGTTCTCCGCCAGCGCCTGCTGGTACGCCTCGTCGGTGAGCGGCCCCTTCTCCTGCGCCATCTGGAAGAGTTCCTGGCCGAAGTAGGGCAGTTCCTCGGCGGCGTGCGCGCTGTTGAATGCGATCAGGTCTTCCAGCGACTTCACCGGCGCTTCTGATCCCAACGTGGTCAGCCAGGCGTTGAGATCGGCCTTGAACTCGTAGAGCAGCACGGTTATTTCCGCCTCGGAGGCGCCCATCTGCTTCGCCGTGGGAATATCCGCCGGGTCCACGATCACCGCGCCCTGCGCCTTCAACACCTCGATGGCGGCGTTGGCCACGGCGTCGGCCTTCTCGCTATAGCCGTAGTAGACTGCGCGGGGGATACCGATCCGCGCGCCGCGTAGCGCGTTGGTGTCGAGATAGCGCGTGTAGTCGCTGGCGAAGTGGCCTGCGCTGGCTGCGGTAGCCGCATCGCGTGGGTCCACCCCAGTGATCGCGCCAAGCAGCAGCGCCGCATCAGCCACGGTGCGCCCGAAGGGGCCGACGGTATCCTGGCTGTGGGCGATGGGGATCACGCCTGCGCGGCTGGTCAGGCCGACGGTCGGCTTGATGCCCACCACGCCGTTCACAGTGGCGGGGCAGAGGATTGAGCCGTCGGTCTCGGTTCCCAGCGAGGCCGCCGCCAGACTTGCCGCCACCGCCGAGGCCGAGCCAGAACTTGAGCCGCAGGGTGTGCGGTCCAGCGCATAGGGGTTGAGCGCCTGCCCGCCCCGCCCACTCCAGCCGCTGGATGAGTGGGTGGAGCGGAAGTTGGCCCACTCGCTCAAATTCGTCTTGCCCAGCAGAATCGCCCCCGCCGCGCGCAGCCGCTCCGCCACAAAGGCATCCTGCGCATAGCGGACGCCGACCAGCGCCAGCGAGCCGGCCGTGGTCTGCATGTTGTCAGCCGTGGTGATGTTGTCTTTGAGCAGGATCGGCATACCGTGCAGCGGGCCACGCGGTCCCCGTTCCGTGCGTTCGCGGTCGAGCGCATCGGCGATGGAGAGCGCATCAGGGTTGGTCTCGATGATGGCGCGCAGAGTTGGCCCACTCTGGTCAAACTGGCGGATGCGCTCAAGGTAGAGTTCGGTCAACTGCCGCGCGCTGAGGCGACCAGCGCCCATCGCCGCCTGGAGCGAGGCGATCCCAGCTTCCGCCACGGCTTCTGGAGTGTCGAAAGTGCGTTGCGCGCCGGAGTCGTCGGTTTTGCCTGTCTCACTCATCTAGTCGCCTCGCGCTATGTTTCTATTTCTATTTCTCGCTCAAGCACCCCGGCCGCCCGCGCGCGTTGGCGCGCATTGATCAGTCGCAACGACGCCGGATCACTTGCCCTTACTCGCCCTTTTTGCCGCCGAAGATGCCACCGAGCATGCCGCCCAGCGCCTCGCCAGCCTTCTCCTCAGCCTGATGTTCCAGGTTGTCGAGGGCGCCATGGGCGGCATTCTTTGCTTCGCCTGAAACCGACGCGCCGCCCGGAATCTTCTGG
>JBDTAI010000242.1:0-11364 GCA_039924685.1 Ktedonobacterales bacterium | reverse complement strand
GTGGACGACGACAAACGCATCACCGACACACTGCGGCGCGCGCTGGTCTACGAGGGATATAGTGTGGATGTGGCGCTGCGGGGCGATGAGGCATTGCAAAAGACACTCGACCGTCCACCCGACCTGGTGCTGCTCGACTTGATGATGCCCGGCCTCGATGGGCTGGAGGTCTGTCGGCGCCTGCGCGCATCGGGCGATCAGACGCCGATCTTGATGATGACGGCGAAAGACGCCATCGCCGACCGGGTCAAGGGACTGGATATGGGCGCCGACGACTACCTTGTCAAGCCCATCCACCTCGAGGAACTGCTGGCGCATGTGCGGGCGCTGCTGCGACGACGCAACCCTGAGCAGAATGAGGTCCTGCGCTTCTCGGACCTCGAACTCGATACCGGCACACGCATCGCCCATCGTAGCGCACGCGAGATCGAGCTTTCGACCACTGAATATGAGTTGCTGGCGCTCTTCATGCGCCGACCGCGCCAGGTGCTGACCCGCGACATCATCATGGAGCGTGTCTGGGGCTACGACTTCGAGGGCGAATCGAATGTGCTGGAAGTCTATGTCGGCTATCTGCGCGCCAAGCTGGAGGCCGATGCCGAGCCACGGCTGCTGCATACGGTGCGCGGCGCAGGCTATGTGCTGCGCGAGAAGCCCGACAGCGATAGTGGCAAAATCGAGAGTGTGAAGAAGCCTGACAACACCTGATACGACGTTATCAATCGCAAAACGTATACTGGCCAGAAGCTGTGAAGACTGCGCGGACGGGAAGAACCAGGAGTGAGACAATGGCGTACAAGAAAATACCGCCCAACAGCGATACCGCCCCTGACGCCAGCGTAGCCGGAGCACCAACGCCACGCGCCAACGCGCCAACCCCGGCGCAGGCGAATAGCCCTTTGGAGCGGGTGCGACTGTGGACAGCGCGACATCTCACCATTCGCCAGCGACTAGCACTCTGGCATGCTTCGCTGCTCTCGCTGATCCTGATCCTCTTCAGTGTCGTAGTCTATACTGTCGTCCTCAATCAGTTGCAGGGCAGCGTGAACGACGATATTCGCGGGCGCGCGGTGGCCATCGCTGGCGCGCTGCAACACGAGCAATATGTCAGCCAGACGAATGGCGGCTCGAACGTGTTGCCCACCACCACCGTCTCACCAGGCGTCTCCGCTACGGTTACTGCCGTACCTTCTTCCACTTCGACCACACATACGGCTACTCCTGGTGGCACTGCGACGGCGAGAACCAGTGCCACGCCAGCCGCCAGCGCCACACCCGCGTCCACACCCGATCCCGCCAGCAGCGCGCTCATCCAGCAGCAGTTGCGCATCTCGCTGCCAGATGTGCTGGGGCGGCTCGATCTGGGCTTTGAGGTACTCGATGTGCATGGGCGTCTCAAGTATCTGGCGTCTACGCTGAACGGGCGCGATCTGCCTGTCAACCTTACAGTGATTGATGCGGCGCTCCAAGGCCAGGCTGGCTCCTATACTGCGCGTACCGATTCCAGCACACTTGCCATCTATGCCCAACCGATCCTTGTCATTGAGCCAGTGGGAGCGACAGACAACGCAAAGGGGGCGACCAGCGCACCGACGCCGCATACTGCGCCTTCCGCCCGCACCCCCTCGCAGAACGGCGCGCTGCGAACGCCCGCGACGGGCGCAAGCGCACGACCGATGGTGGTGGGCATTGTGCTGGTGGCCAAGCCACTCGACGAGGTAAACGACACCCTTAGCACCCTCAGCCGCATCCTGTTCATCGGCGACCTGATCGCCGTGCTGCTTGCCACTATCGGCGGTCTGTTCATCGCCGAGAGTGGTGTGCGCCCAATCACCGATGTCACTCGCGCCGCCCGCGCCATCGCCATCAATGCCCACGCCGCCGGTTTGGGGACCCGCGTGAAGTATTATGCTGCCCGCGACGAGGTAGGCGAACTGGTCTCAACCTTCAACGATATGCTGGCGGCCATCGAACAGGTGACGACAGCCCAGCGCCGCTTTGTCGCCGATGCCTCGCATGAACTGCGCGCGCCGCTCACCACCATCAAAGGCAGCCTGGAGTTCCTCAAACACGCCCCTGATCTGCCAGAGGCCGAGCGCGCCGCACTGCTCGAAGACGCCTACGCCGAATCTGAGCGAATGGCGATGCTGGTGAACGATCTGCTGTTGCTGGCCCGCGCCGACGCCGCCGGCGGTGTGCGCGCCTCAGCGCTGGATGAGCAACTGTCGGGGCGTCGAGAGCCAGTGGAGATGGATCAGCTGGCGATGGAGGTCTTCCGCGCGGCGCGGGCGCAGATGCTTGCGCGCCGCAAAGAATTAACGCTTTCTGTCACCAATCTTGAGCCAGTGACAGTGCAGGCTGATCCCGGCCAGATACGCCAACTCGCGCTGATCCTGCTGGATAACGCCATCAAGTACACACCGCAGGGCGGCAAGATTCGCCTCTCGGTGACCCAGAACGGCGCGCGCGCAGCCTTCAGCGTCACCGATTCAGGTATCGGCATCGATCCAGAGGATCGCCCCCACATCTTCGAGCGCTTCTGGCGCGCTGACCGCGCCCGAGAACGCGACGAACACGGCAGCGGGTTGGGCCTCGCCATCGCCCGCTGGATCGCCGAGGCACACAACGGCGAGATCAGCGTGCATAGCCAGCCGGGGCAGGGGAGCACATTTACGCTGTTGCTCCCAGCCGTGCGGCGGGTTGGCGAAGATACGACGGCGAAAGTCACCGTCAACGCGCGTGGTGGTTCACGCAAGCGCGGCGTATCATCCCGGCGACTGAGTGAAGCGATCAGTCCGCTGGCACGCCTGGCGCAGTCCGTCTCACGTCCACGCGAAGACCGCACCAGCGCCGATCAGGCGGGGCACGAAAGTCGCCTCCTCGGCAAGGCCCAGCGCGATGCGCGTCGCCGCCAGGATGCGCGCGCCGTCCGCCATCGCAACACCTCGCCGCCTGCCCCATCCACCACGCCAACCAAAGCTCCATCCAACACCAAGAAATGACGGCGAAAGCTCTCGCCCTTCCCTGCATGCCCAATAAAAAATCCCCTTCCCACACAGGGAAGGGGATTGGGGATAGGTCTAGCGACCGTCGCGCATGCGGCGATCAGGCGATGGGGCGGGCTGCCCCCACTGTTCACCCATGTCATAGCCCATGTCATAGCCCATGTCATAGCCCATCTGTGAGGGAGAACCGTAGCCATTGTCGTAGCCGTTGGGAACCTGCTGGCTGCGCGGCCCGTTATACTGCGGCTGCTGCCCCATCTGACCGCCGCTGACGGCCTCGTTATACGCTTCCCAGCCGCCGATCTGCGACTTGCTGCCCCAGGCTGGTCGCGGCGCGCGCGGCGCGTAGTGACCCTGCATGCCAGCATCACCGGGCGCGTTCAGTTGGCGGGGCGACTGCGCAGGCGGCAGGGCAGGCAGGTTCCCCATGCCGTTCATGCCGCCCATCATTGGCAGGTTTGCGGCGGCGCTCCCCTCGCCATCCTCACCAATCGCGCGCATGCGGCCACCCACCACCTGCTGCAAGTCGCGCACGACCTGCTCAAGCTGAATGGCGCTCTGGGTCGCCTCGGTGGCGCCGGTGAGCAACTGATCCGAGACCTGCATCGTCACCGTGATCGCCTTGTCAAGCCGCTCGGCGCTAGCCTGCTGGCGGCGAGTCGCTTCATCAATATAATGCGCCAGCTCTTGCAGATGCTGCACCGTGCGGCGCGCCTGCTCCTCGGTCAGCCGGTCCCAATACTCGTTGAACCACTGGCTGGCGTCAATCAGACGTTTCGCCGCCTGGTTCATTGCATCCGAGAGGTAGCGCACACCGTCGAGACCTGTCTTACAGGCGTCCACCACCCAGTGCTGCTCACCAGCAGAGCCTTGCTGACGCGAGGCAAGCGCCTTCAGGATAGCCGCCGCGTTGGTGAGTTCCACAGCAGAACTTTCCACCGGGCGTGCGGTTCGCATGCCGACGAAGAGACCGATCAGCGCCGCCAGCACGGCGATGATGCCAGCGATGATCAACGAAGTGCGCAGCTGATCGTCGGCCACCTGCGTCACGGTTGCGAGCGGGCTGAGCGTGAAATACGTCCACGGCACACCCGCCAGGTGAATGCGGACGAACTGATATTGCACATGCGAGCCAGGCTGCGCGGCGCCGACGAACGACGCCTCGTGGTCACTGGATTGCAGGGAGTTCGTGACATCCGACAGACTATCTACCGGCACCGTGTTGGCATTGCCGAACCGCTGCTCACTGGCGATCAAGCTCTGGGTGCTGGCATCCAGGGGATGAATCGCCGTAAAGAGATCGGCAGTGTTGGGATCGGCGATGCGGATGCCGTTCTCGTCGGCGATGAACGCTGTGCTGCCATTGCCATTGGCGCCCTGATCGCTCGTGACGACGCCCCAGATATAATCAAGGCGCAGCGTCGCCTGCAAGAAGCCGAGTACCGGCTGCTTCACGCCGAGTTGCGTGGTGATGGGTGTGTAGATGTGGACGTAGGCATGGTCGGACTTTGGATCGTAATAGACTGCGGAGATCCACTGATTGCCTTGCTGAACGGGTGTCAGGTCTTCCTGGGGGATAGGAACACCACCCGACGCCAGGAGGCTTTTATCCGATGAGAGCAACAAATGGCCGCGTGTATCATACAAGTTCCATGTCGCATAGTTATGGTCGCGCTCAATGCCCACATTCAGTGCGCGCTGAACCGATTGCCCATAGAGCCCGGCTCTCAGTTCGGTCTCAGTGGCGGGGCAGTTGAGTGCAACCGGCGGCGTCTGCGACGAAGCACAGATTAAGAACGCTGGCGACGTTGGCACCGAGGCCAGCGCCTCGCCGTCAAGCAGACGCTCCACGACGTATTGCTGGATCAAGTCCACCTTCGCGTTGGCGTCGGTCGAAAGCGCCGTGCGCCCCTGCTGGATCAATGTGGGACGCGAGAGATAATCGTTGACGCCGACCACGGCTGCCAGCGGCAGCAACGCCGCCATCAGCACCAGCAATGAGAAACGCAGCGAGAGCGAGAGCCGCCGCCGTGCGTGTGCGCGGTTTCTGCCGCGTCCTGCGCCGTTGGCGCCTGTAGCGGACCGATCCATACCCTGAGCCATACCCTGAGCGCCTCCATTTTGCACACCGGAATGTCTCCGGGAGAGATGTCTGTATGATGTCTGTCTAGTGTACGGTGCTATCTATCGGTTCGCATGTCTTGCTCTGTCTGCTCGGTGTCTCTCGACACAAGCACAGGGCGAGCACGCGGTGATGCTTCGATTGCCCGGTTTGCTGCGTGCGATGCCACACGCCACACCGTCTGCCGAGATATGTTATGACAAGCGCGAGCCGGGCGCCTCTCTATACTGGCGCCGGATGACCTTCCTTCGCGTCTCTGTGGTACTTTCTGGTGGTAGCTGACGGTGGCTGCTGCTGGCTGACGCTGGTATTGACTGGCTGTTCATTCTGTACATACCAGCGCCTCGCCGACATACAGTTGCTGTCAGTAATAGTAGACAAGTCCATGCCGCTCCAACTCGTCGAGCAGCGCCACCACCTCATCGAGTGGCTTCGAGGAGAGGCGGGCCAGATCGAGCACATTATGTTCGCCGTTCGCCAGCAGCAAGATGGCGCGATGGCTGCGTGACAGGTTATGCGCGTTGACCACGGCGATCAGGTCTCGCATATCAGGCGCGCGACGTGGGCGCCGCTGCATGGAGGGATCATTGGAGCCGTTGTTGGGCGAATAGCCCGGGAGAATGCTGCTGGCGCCCCAATTGGGCATGTTGGGCGCGCTGGCTGGTGGCGAATTGGGGGAGGTGGGGAGATTGCCGCCACTGCGCAGACTGCCTGTTGTGCCGCCACGATTGACGGATTGGGGATAGGGCGCTCCTGGCATAGGTGGAACGGGACCACGTCCATTGCTCCCATTGCTCCCATTCATGTTGGGCTGCGAACCAAACTGCCCACCATAGAAGACGCCATCAGCTTGACTGAGCGGCGGCAATGCGCCGCTATTGCCTGTGTTAGAGCCGCCCAGTGATCCAGAGACGTTGGGCGCGGGACGTGGCGCCGTGGGATCGAAGGCGAAACGACACTCTCCCCAGCGCGCCATCATCGCCAGCGCCTCACGTCCGCGCAGGCCCGCCAGCGCCGCATAGATCGCCCGCCCCGACACGAAGTACATCTCGCCTTCCTCGACGACCGAGCCTGCGCCACGCTCCACTGCGAGCATGCCACTACGGCGACCAAGCTCTACCACTTCGATCACATTCGCCAGCCGGTCTGTGGCGGTTACTTTGGGCTTCGTCATACGCTTCTCACGCGCCCTTCGCTACTATCGGTCGGTGGGTCGTTGCCCGGTTCTGGCCGTAATGTGTCGCAGATGCCACTGCGCTGTCTCGTGGTATGCGTTGTGCGCTTGCGCAATCTCGCGCGTCGCTGATGTTCGTCTTGTTCACATGTTGGCGCAGCACAGATTCAGGAATGGCGCCGCCTGCATGGGTGTCGCCCGCTCAACCGGCCCACTACGCCTCATGCGCCCAGGGTCGCGGGAACGGTATGGAATTGCTGCTCCGCGTCACATGAGAGATTCCCATTGGTTGCCCAACAGACATACTTTCCACCTCATGTGTGATGGTTTCACCTCAGTATAACATGCGACGTTTGACAGCGATAGTACACCCGACTGAACGTCCCACTACTTCGCTCGTTTTGCGCCATTTTACGCACTGGCATGCTGCGATACGAGCTACTTCTTCTGGCGCTGCACATACTCGGCGATCTCCTTGACAAGCTGCGCCTGGTCTTTAGTGCAGATCAGCAGGCCGTCTGGCGTATCCACGACGATTAGCCCTTCGATGCCCGCCGTGGCGATCAGGCGACCCGTCGTGCTATAGACCAGCGTGTCGCGGGTCTGCACCTCGACATGGCGCCCCTCTGTCAGCCCCACCACCGCGTTGCCTGCGGCGTCAGGCGCGTGCAGCGCGGCCACCTGCGCCCAACTGCCGATGTCGTTCCAGCCAACCGAAACGGGGATCACAGCGATCCCGCTGGCGCGCTCCATCACCCCCACATCAATCGTGATGTTGTCTTGCAGGCGTGGCCAGACGCCCTGTATCACCCGTTCAAGCTCCGGCGTCATACGCCCCTGTGATTGCGCGGCGGCGACGGCGATCACATCGAGCACATCGGCCACCGTCGGCACATGGCGGCGAATCTCGCTCAAAATGCGATCCACCCGCCAGACGAAGATGCCCGCATTCCAGACATAGTTGCCTGCGCGCAGATACTCCTCGGCGGTGGCGCGTTTGGGCTTTTCGACGAACTGCTCGGCTACATGCGCGCCAAGTCCGTTCATATGGCTGAGTTGCGCGCCGTAGCGGATATACCCATACCCCGTCTCAGGATAGGTCGGCGAGATACCCAGCGTGACCAGATAGCCCTGTTGCGCCACCTGCTCGGCGCAACGCAATGCCTGGCGAAATCCCTCCACATCGGCGATGGCATGGTCGGCGGCAAACGACCCCATGATAGCCTGCGGATCACGCGCGGCGATCAGCGTGGCGGCGAGGCCAATCGAGGCGGCGGTGCCGCGTCCGGCTGGCTCAGCGATGATGTTGGCGTGGGGCAGCGTGGGCAATTGCTCCGCGACGGCACCCAGATAGGCGTCGAAGGTGACGATGTAAAGCTGGTCCATCGGGGTCAGCGGCGCGATACGCTCCACCGTCTCCTGCATCATCGTCCCTGGCCCCGGCAGACAGAGGAACTGCTTGGGCGTCGCTTTGGTGCTGAGTGGCCAGAGGCGTGTGCCGCTGCCCCCCGCCAGAACAGAGGCGTACATGGTTGGTCTTCTCTCTATCTCTCGTTTCACGTCTATGTCAATATGGGTTCGCCAATAGAATGAGTATACAGATATGGCGCGCATCTGTCACGCGAAGCAATAATGAGAGCTATCAAAAGCAGGCGAGGCAGTTTCAAACGAGGATGTGTCCTGACAGAAACCGACTCATAGCGAAAAAAGCTGTGGCGGTGGCAATTGTGCTATTGCGCCAGGGGTAGCGCAAAGCAGAAGAGACTGCCCTTGCCCAGTTCACTCTCCACCCAGATGCGTCCATTGTGCCGCTCGACAATCTCCCTGGCGATATAGAGGCCCAGGCCAAGCCCCACACCTGAGCCAGACTGTATCTGCGTTGCCGAGACGCGGTAGAAGCGGTCGAAGATGCACTGCTGCGCTTCGGGCGGAATGCCGTTGCCCTTATCGCGCACGCAGACCACTGCCTCGCGCCCCACCCGATGCAGCCGCAGCGTCACAGGCGTGCTTGCCTGGGAATATTTGAGCGCGTTGGCAAGCAGGTTGGCGAGCGCCTGACCGATACGTTCGCCGTCGGCATGTGTCAAGAGTGGGCGCTCAGGCAGCTTGAGCCGGATGACGCGTCCAGTAGTCACGCGCTGCTCCTCGACCACCCGCGCGCACAGGCGTGTGAGGTCGCAGAGGTCCATGTTCAGCGGCAGCGTCCCCGATTGGATGCGTGTGACATCCAGCAGATCGTCGATCAGTCGCTCCATGCGGCCAATCGCCACCTCCATATGCGCCGCCTGCACATGCGCCCGTTCGGCGTCGGAGGCTTTAAGTCGGCGGGCGTGCATCTGGGCAAGGATTTTGAGAGCAGTCAGTGGTGTCTTCAACTCATGCGAGGCGACACCCAGGAACTCGTCTTTCTGGCGTTCGAGTTGGTGGAGCGTCGTGATGTCGCTGACCACCGCCACGGCGCCAGTGATACGCCCGTCTTGGCTGCGTAGAGGCGCATAGTTGGCGAGCGCCTGGGCATCGCTCTGGGTTCCGCGCTGGTGGATGAGAAAACGGAACCCGGTATCAGTCTCGCCGCGTAGCGCCCGCGCCAGCGGATGTTCTTCCGGCGCCAGCGGCTCACCATCCAGTGTACACAGCGCGCTGCGCGCATAGAGGCTATCGGCGCTGTGTAGCGCCTCCTCCACCGTCACACCCAGCAGCGCCGCACCAAAAGCATTGAGCCGCACGATGCGCCCGTCCGCGTCGCAGACGTAGATGCCCGCCGCGATAGACTCAATCACCGCATCGAGTTCTGCCGCCTGGTGTTGTAATTGCAGAGCGATCTCGCCCACCCGTCGCAACGCCTGCTGTGTCTCCTGGTACAGGTGCGCATTGTCAATGGCGACCGCCGCGCGTTGGGTGACCCCCTCCACCAGCGCCTGATCTTCCGGCGTGTAGCAGCGCATAGCGGCGCCCGCAGCCACATAGACGGCTCCCAGCGTATGCCCACGCACCGTCAGCGGCACACACAATGTTGAAAGCAATGCGCCAGTCGCCATCGCGTCGGCGCGACTTACGCTGTCGGGCGACTTGTCCGTATGTGCCCGCACTGGGCTGTTGCGCCTGCTGGATGCTGCCACTGGGCGGCTGGCAGGCGCGTTCGGCTGCGGCATGCATGGCTGAAGGCGCGCGACAGTCTGACCACGCCGCAACGCCTGCTGGACATCCGCCGCCACACTCACCATTGCGTCTCTCTGTGTATCTACCTGCGCGTCTGCACCGCCATCGAGCAGCGTCAACACATCCGGCGTCTGCACCGGCGATGTGGCTAAACTGTTGTGCGCCACCCGCCGCCGCACCACGCCATCCTCCTCGAGCAGATAGACGGCGCACCAATCGGCGAGTTCAGGAACCACCAGCGCGATTAGGTGATCGAGCGTTACCTCATATTCCAGCGAAGAGGCCAGCAATGCGCTGGCGTCCGCCAGGAAACGCATACGATGTTGCGCGCCCTCCGCCTCGACCAGCGCCATATGCTCGCGTTGCAGCAGCCGTTCACGCTCACGCTGGGCCTGCTTGCGTCCAGAGGCATCCTGAAGGGTGAGGATCACACCACGCGGCTGCCCATGCAACAGGATCGGCGCGGTAGCGCTCATCACGGGGAACAAGGCGCCGTCCTTCTTGACCACCACATCCTCATGCAGTGGCGCCACTTGGCCGTTGAGCAACGCCTTCGAGAGCGGGCAATCTTTTTCGGGGAACGGTGAGCCATCTTCATACAGATAGTGAATGGCTTCGTGGGCGTGGCTGCCAAGCAATTCACGCTCTCGCCAGCCCAGCAGGCGCTCCGCCTCTGGGTTGAGCAGGCGTATACGGCCCTCGAGATCGAGGACGCAGACGCCTTCTTGCAGACTTGCCGTGAGCGAGCGCACCAGCGCGAGTTGCTCATAGAAATCGCGCCGCAGATGCGCAACATCCTTGCCAGGCATGGCGAGATGTTCGTTGTGGCTGGTGTGGCTGGTGTGGCTAATCTGACTGCTGTGGCCGGTATGATGAAGACCCCGCGAGGTATGTGGAAGATGTCTGTAGGGCTTATAGGTTCGCATAAGCGTCCACGTTCCTTCACACAGCACAAGCGATCCGCAACAATCTGCCGTCAGCGCCCTCAGCCGGGGCGGCGATCAATGAGGTGAGACATAATGAGATGAGATGCCATAACAGGTAGCCCATTCGTCCCCTCATCATTCAAGAGTAAGCGATTGCGCGTCCCTGTGTCAAGTGGCTGGTTGTCGCGCCACCCACTCGTTGCGCGGCCTGTGTAGCGGTTCACACTGCGCGAATCCATTTGCGCCTGCCGATGACACGCCCATGATGGCCAATCCAGGCAAGCCACCAGCAAGAATGGCGCCGCACGCGTGGGCGAGTGAGTCGCATGCACGTTTTCAATCGTCTATGACATTGCCTGTCACATTCCGGGCATTCTGCGCGACTCCTTCTTAGGAGCGCTTTTGAGATTGCTGCTTGACTGGCGGGAGGAACGATATGATGAATGTCCTGGCTGCCCGCCTGGTCTCACCAAGCTGGTCCGGGCAGACGTCACGAACAAGGTTGTGGGCGTTGACGATCGGCCGATGGCTGCTCACCACGGCGTACCGGATTACCTATACCCAACCACACGCGCGCAGTCCACACGGTATGGGAGCCTCACGCGAGCTATGGGCCAGCCCATCTGCACGCCGCAGCGATGCCCCGCCGAACAGTGTCGCTCTCACCGGTAATCCCACTGGCGCAACTCCTGGCGCCCCGCTGGGCAGCGATCCTCCTTATGCGCAGCACATGCGTGCGCAGGTAGACAGCCTCTATCAGCAGCATGCGCGGGCCGTGCTGGGCTACCTCTGCCAGCGATTGCCCCATCAGGCCGACGCCGAAGATGCGCTCGCCGAGGTCTTCTGTGCGGCGCTTCAGACATGCGCACGTGGCCAATCCATCGATCTGCCCTGGCTGCTCACTGTTGCGCGTCGGCGCGCAGCGGACTTCTACCGCGCCCGCCAGCGACACGGTGGTTCACCCATCGAGCACGGTCT
>JBDTAI010000241.1:0-6338 GCA_039924685.1 Ktedonobacterales bacterium | reverse complement strand
CCTGTTCGACCGTCGCCTCCACCCCCGACAAGATGATCTGGAGCCGCATCGTTCCTCACCGCCTTCGCCCTCGCCCCCTACCCATCCACCAGTATACCTGCTTTCACCACCCCATGAACAGACACCTCAACTGCGCGCCCTTGCGCCGATGATCACCTGGGCGGATGCCGAACAATCGGCGACACGCGGTGGCGCGCTGGAGCTTGGCTTGCAGGGCAACTGGCTACTGCTACAGGGACTGGGGCAGATGGTGCGGCGCTATCAGGGCGATCCGCAGGCATTGGGCGCCGCGATGTATGGTGTGGCGCGGACAATTGACTCTCTGGCCGCCACAGGGTATAACTCGCTGCCGCTCGAAGGCTTTGCGCCACTGGCGCGCTTCGATCTCGACGCGCCGATCAACGCCGCCATCGCCGCCCGCGACCGGCGCGATTTCTCGCTGGCCCGGCGCGGACCGCCCGACTATTCGCGCATCCAGCTACCAGCGTTCCATGTCGGCGGCTGGTATGATGTGTTTCTCGAAGGCACGCTCCAGAACTTCCAGCGCATGCGCGCCGCCGGGGCGCCGGGGCAATTCCTGGTGATTGGCCCGTGGACGCATGGCAAGTTCGACGCGCTGATGGGCGATGTCTACTTCGGCATGGCAGCGGCGGGCGCATTCCTCGATCTGCGCGGTGATCTGGTGACGATGCAGACGCAGTTCTTCGATCACTGGCTGAAAGGGCTGCCCAACGGCTTCGAGCAGCAGCCAGCAGTCAAATACTTCCTGATGGGCGCCAACGTCTGGAAGACAAGCAGCACATGGCCGCCCGCCAACATCGCCGAAATGCGCTGGTATCTGCACAGCGGCGGCGGAGCGAATACGGCCTCTGGCGACGGCATGCTTTCGCAGGAGGCGCCCGCCGACAACGAGACGCCCGACCGTTACGACTACGATCCGGTCAACCCGGCGCCAACGGTGGGTGGGGCGACGCTGCTGCATCCCGAGTTCCGCGCGGGGCCGCGTGATCAGCGCATTGTTGAGGCGCGGCCCGATGTGCTGGTGTATACATCCGAACCGTTGAGCGCGCCGCTGGAGGTGACAGGGCCGATCAGTGTGACGCTGGCGGTAGCCACCGATGCGCTCGACACCGATTTCATTGCGCGGCTGGTGGATGTCTACCCGGACGGCGCCGCGATGCCGCTTGCCGACGGTATTCTGCGTATGCGCTATCGCAATGGTATCTGGAACGACGCAGAGCCGCTAGACGTGGGACGCCCCTGCTACGCCATCACGATTGATCTGCTGGCGACCGCCAATGTCTTCCTTCCAGGCCACTGCATTCGCCTCGATGTGACGAGCAGCAGTTTTCCACGCTGGGAGCGCAACCTGAACACAGGGGCTTCGAGCGCGGCGAGTGCGGAGCTACGAGTGGCGCGACAGACAATCCTGCACGATGGCGAGCATCCATCATATGTCACGCTGCCGGTGGTTGACGCCTAGATCACGCTAGATCAGGCCAGATCAGGCCAGATCACGCCAGATCACGCTAGTACACTAGAACTGGTGTGCCAACCTGCATCCAGTTGTAGACCCATTGCATCTGCTGTTTGGGGAAGTTGATGCAGCCATGTGAACCACCGTTGAAGGCGGCGGGATCATAGTGCGGGAGCTGTGTGCCGGGGCCGAATTGGTTGCGCCACCAGGCGTCATGCAGGAAGTCGCCACCAGTGGCATAGGCGATGGCATAGGTGACCGGCGTGGGCGCAAACCAGAGCGGCGAACTACGCGGCTCCGGCGAGGTGAACAGCACCGGCGCGTTCTTGGTCATGGCGAAGTGGACGCCCGGCGGCGAGGGCAGCTCGATGCGTCCCGTCGTCACATAGGACCAGTAGACGAGCTTGCCATGATCATAGAAACGTGCCGTCTGCTCGGTGAGTGAGACGACCACCACCTTGCCTTGCAGCAGGTCATAGCGCGTCAACAGGTCAAGGTCCGTCTTGTGCGGCTTGTCATGCGGTGTGGGGTCGTGCAAGTTGCTCACCAGCGCATGCAGGTTGGCCGTCAGTGTCAGCACATCGTCGTCGGCCTTCTGATAGTCCTGCGCGCGCTTGGCAGTTGCCACTTTCTGTTGCATCAGGCCAAGACCGATACTTTTATCGGCGTATTCATAGGCGGCGGGATAGCGCCTGCCTGTGAATGGATCGAGCAGCGTGTGTTGTTGCGCCTGCGCCAGTAATTGGGTGTATGCGCGCAGGTCGCTACGCGCTTGTGCGCGCTGCAAGGGCAGCGACATGGCCTCAATCTGCTGGATGAGGCCCGCACTCATGGCAGTAACGGCTGTAGCCGCTCCTGGCAGGCGGATGGTGGCCAGCAGGCGCATCGCGCGCGTTTGAGCTTGTTGCAGCATGGCGGCATCGGCGGGATCACCGTTCTGGCGCAGCAGCGTTATCCCCGCTTGCAGGCGAGGTAAAAGCGTCGTGGTGTTGTCTGCCAGCGTCGCCAGTTGATCGGTCGTGACCTGCTGTGTCTGGCTGTCAATCAACTGGCTCAGGCGCGTATAGCCTGCTGGCGAGAGGGCGCTATCCACCGCCGCGCGGTCCTGCTGATACTGTTGCTCGCCAGCGGTGGCGGGAATGCCAGCCAGGGCGAATGTGCGCAGCAGCATGCGGAAGGTTTGCAGCTTTTGCCAGGTGGGCCAGAGCGAACGCAAGGCGGTTAGCTGCTGGACAACAGAGGCGTCTACCTGGGCATACTCCGCTGTCGTCCGCGCTAGTGCAAACGCGCTCAACGCCGAATCCAGCCGCGCCTGATAGATGTTGATGTCGCTGAATCCCTGGCTGCGGCTGGCGCTCAACGCCTGCATCAACAACTGGATGTCGCCTGCGGTTTGGTCGTGCAATGTCTGCGTGCTGGACTGTTCGAGCGCGAGGACCTGGCTGTAGAGGGTCGCGTAGTCGTCAACGATCTGCCGTTGCTCAACGCTCGACTGCACATTGACGGCGGCCACTTGCTGTTCCTGAGAGGAGATTGGCGCCAGCATCGCAGAGGGTATGCCGATCACCTGGCGCGCATGCTGCAGTTCACTGTCGAGGCGCAGTTTGTCAATCCCGGCGGGTGAGGCTTGTAGCCGCAGGGACGTGGAACCTGGTAACGTCAGTAGGAACAGCCAAAGCGCCAGCAGGAGGATCCCCGCACAGTCGCGCGCGCGACGCCGAAGAGGCCATTTGCTCATACGCTGCTTCACCACGCCCTCACCCCTGCTCGAAACCACCATCAGGTGGCGTGTACTTGCGTCATGATCCTGACGCTTTGTGTTCCAAATGTGTTCGGAACTGTGTCATCCTGTACGTTAGAGATACACCCCCAACGCGCAGATGGTTTTGCTCTCTTAAAATAGAATAGGCGCTACGCCATTTTTGCAGATATACTCGACTATTGATGAGCTGCTTTTCGATCTCTATTGCGACAGAAGTCCGCAGTTTCTATGCCAATATACAGTTTGTGTACTGCACAGCTTTTGGACTCTCAGTCATTCGGGCATGCTCATCAAATAGGCGATTACCAGGTAGCGGCATGCGATTTTTGCGCTAATCAAGCAAAAACTGGCATCTTTTTTGCGGAGAGCGGCAGTTATGGAAGCAGCGCCGAATGTCTATATTTAGCATACTGTTTCGATCATCCACTTTTGCGTGTGGTGTGTATGATCGGGTACAGGGTTCTCTGAACCAGCTGTGAGGAACGCGCGTATTGGTCTGGCCAACTGTGTTACGCGTTTACCTCTGTATTGCTTCTTAACAAGGAAGCGCGAGCCTTTGTCATTTGTGGCAAAGTGTACTTTACGTAGAGACGCACATCCACACACCTCTACAGTGTAGCACGCACAAACGCAGACCCCGAAGATCGTATTCTTCCCGGGGCCTGACGGCAGACGCCCCGATAGCAGGCATTCCGGTGGGGAATGCTTGACCTGGGGAACAAAGGAGCATCACCGAACATGGCGGAACAACCTCTTTCTCCGCAACAGCACGACGAACAGACCCCCGAAATGGGCGTAGCGAACCGCAGCCTCTCACGCCGCACCCTTGTGCGGGCGACTCTGGTGGGTGGCGCTGTTGCCGCGCCGCTGGGCTTGATGGCAGCGGTAGTGCATGCGCAGGGCGCCACGGCATCTGCCCTGCCGAAGATCACCTCGGTGAGACAGCGCGTGGCGGCTCATGATATTCCCAAGCTGGCGACAGCGGCAGCGCCCTTCCTGGAGATTCAGAGTGACGAAACCGCGCACGTCCAGTTCCTGCAACAGGCGCTGGGGTCATCCGCGCGCCCAGAGCCAAGTTTCAAGGGACTTGAGCAGAGCAGCTTGTCGGCCTTTTTGAAGCTTTCCATGACGTTTGAGAACGTCGGTGTCGGCGCGTATCTGTTGGCCGCTCCGTCCATTTCGAGCAAAGACTATCTGAAGGCCGCTGGTTCAATCCTGACGATTGAGGCGAGGCATGCGGGCTTCCTTGACGTGTTGCTCGGACAGCCGATCAGCCCGAATGGCCCATTTGACAAGCCTATAGATCAGGCCACCATCGTCTCGGATGTCACGCCTTTCGTCGCCGGCTTGAATGGTGGCCCCGATCCTTCCAAGCCATTGGGCAACGACACAGACATCCTGAACTTCGCGCTGCTCCTGGAGTTCCTCGAAAGGGATTTCTACAACATCAACGTACCGAAGTTCTTCGGCACACCAGGGCAGGGGTAATTCCCGCGCGCTGGTGGCGGCAGCCCGTGACCATGCGGCGCCAATGCGCAGCAAGGTTGCGAGTTGTAGCTCACCTGAAACTATGCGCCATTCGCTATGCGGGCGTCACGCTGGCATGCCGATGGGCGTATTGAGGCCACTGAAGCCGTAGTAGTTCTACTGCGCTTTGGTGGCCTCAATTTTTGTCAATGTTTTTGTCAATGGTCGTATTGATAGAGGTTATAGGCGCGCATCTGGCTCAGCAGGTCGTCGCCGGGGTTGTTGTCGTGGGTATAGTGACCGGCATCCCAGGGCGACGCGCCAAGCGCGCGGGCGGCGGCATCCGGTCCGCCCAGCCGCGCCGCAGGGGCAATGGCATCGTAGTACGGCAGCGCCGCAACGTGCAGATATTGGGCCAGGCCGATTGCTGGGTTGGCGGCGATACAGAAGCCGCTGTTGGTGATCGGTTGGCCAGCATAGGCTTTCTCATTGCCCAGGTTCCAGCCGTCGAAGTCAGGCAGTTGCCAGCCATGCTCCTGTCCCCACTGCGCAAGAATCACGCTGACTGGCCAGCCGGTTTGCTGGCTGGCCGCCCGCGCATAGGGAACGAGCAGCCGCAGGAAGTCGGGCGCCGATGAGACGGGTTGTGGAGCGGGCAGGTTGAGCGCCTGTGCGCCCGCGAGCGCCTGTCCGTTGGCGTTGAGCG
Organism: Ktedonobacterales bacterium; assembly: GCA_039924685.1. Classification (GTDB taxonomy): domain Bacteria; phylum Chloroflexota; class Ktedonobacteria; order Ktedonobacterales; family JADMIN01; genus JBDTAI01. The sequence goes on along the minus strand of JBDTAI010000241.1, from coordinate 926 downwards.
CAACTGTGGGAGTGAGCGTCGCGTTGATCCACTGCGCAGCGAAGATCAGCGAGCATTGCAGGCAGAGCATCAGAAAGAGTGTCATGGCGATGCGCGCCACCCAGGGCCAGGGTTTGCGCGGCTGTTGCGCCGCCTGCGCCTGTTCGGCCAGCTTGATAGCAAGCCGCTTGCCCGTATCGGTGGGGGCGGGAATGAGGGTGATGCGGGGCTGCTGACGGCTGGTATCGCTCATGGAAGCATATCCTGCTGTGTCATCGCATCTATGCGAGCCGAATAACCGCGCGCTTCGCTGCGTGGATGTTTGCCAGCAACGGCGCCTGGGTATCGTATCACTCGACAGAAAAAGACTGCGCTGGTATAGGACAATTTTCGCATCCACATGGCTATCTGGTGCTGCGGGCTGCTGTTTGTTATGCTGTAGTGGCGGGTGGTTGAACAGGCGAAGTGAGATCAGGAGGGAGCATGCGACTGCTGCTCGTGCGACATGGGGCGACGGCCAACAACAGCGAGGCGCGCTTTACCGGCCAGTTGGATGCGCCATTGAGCGCGCTCGGCGAACAGCAAGTGCAGGCGCTTGGGCGTCGGCTGGCCGCCACTCCACTCGCCGCTGTCGTCTGCTCGGATTTACTGCGCGCCCGCGCCACCGCCGGGGCGATTGCGACACTTCATCAGCCGGAGCCGCTGCCAGTCGCGGAGGACCCTGATCTGCGCGAGATTGCGATGGGGGTATGGGAAGGGCAGCGTTTTTCCGACGTGGCCGCGCGCGATACCGACCTTGTGGAGGCATGGCGATCCGATCCCGAACAGGTGGCGCCGTCCGGTACGCCCTCATCGTGCGTCAGTGGAGTCACGACGTCGTCTACTTCACCCCGCCAGCCCTGCTGACCGCGACCGAACGCACCCAGCTTCTCGCCCGCGCCATCGGC
>JBDTAI010000240.1:0-12152 GCA_039924685.1 Ktedonobacterales bacterium | reverse complement strand
CAACCATCCCCTATTCGCTCTATCCCCTCTGCTCTCCTCTTTGGCGCATATCGTTCAATCAACTGCATTCGCTATGCTATATATTCAATAGCTGCCTTTCAGAACTCCGATTCTCAAGGAACTGGTGATTTTATGAAGAAGGGTACCAAGTGTGGGCAAGAGAAACCTATCGCAGAGTTTGGCAAAGACCGCAGAACACGAGATGGCCTGCATCAGCACTGCCTTCAGTGCAAGCGTGCAACGCGCAAGAAGTGGCGAGATGCCCATCCCGACGAGAGTAAGTGCCAGTTTGCCGCATGGAGCGCCGCCAATTATGCGACACATCTGACACGGAATCGGCGTTGGCAGGCCACAAATAGGGATAAGATGCACGCAAGCATGTTGCGCTCCCGATATGGGATATCGCTTGAAACATACCAGCAACTATATGAGGAGCAAAAGGGCGCTTGTCGAATATGCGGCGAAAAGACCCAGCTAGTTGTCGATCATAAGCACGATGAGACAAAGAAAGTACGGGGGTCTCCTTTGCGTACACTGCAACAGTGGGCTGGGATTCTTCAAGGAGAACGCTGTTATTATGTCATCTGCTATTGCCTACCTCTCGCTTGAAGGCGCATATGATCCTGCCGCGTATACTATCGAGGTGCAAATTCGCCCCAAATGACCGACAAGGCGCATGCCGAGTGCGTGGATACTCTGCGCATGCGCCCAAGCGACCGGCAGACGATCACCGGCGCTATGCTATTTCTGATAGGATCAGGCTGGGACTCGACGCCCATGGCTTCTGGGCTACACGATGCGCAACACTTGCCCACCCGGCGCGGCAAAGTAGAAATGATCGTTGCCTGGGTGCTTCAAGAGCGGCAGACCTGCCTCGCGTACCTTCTGCTGCAACACTGCCGGATCATCGGCCTTTATTTCAAGCCAAGCGCCCCAACGGGCCTGCTGCTCGTCGAGCGCGTCCTCGGTGAATTCAACGCTCAACGCGCCGCCATTGGAGAAGCGAAATGCCAGCACGGGAACTGGCAAGCCGGCAGCGTCCGGGCTGATCAGCGATTCACAGCCCAGAATGTCCGTGAAGCAGCACACCAGCCGCTCTTTGCTTGCCGGGCGCGCATAGATATGCGCACTATTGCTCAGCGCGATCATCCATGTATCCTTTCCACTCCTCTGCGGCGTCACATGACGCGCATGAGCGCCGCAGAGAACATGGCCATGCCATTTGCGCGAATCTATCCCTGCTGCCCGCCACCCAGCGGGAAGCGATCCCAGGGATTCTGGTTGGCGGTAATACGGTAGCCATCTGGATCGGCGAAGATGAACATGCGCCCGAACGGGCCATCAGAGGGCGGCTGGATGATGGCGCCGCCAGCCGCTTGCAGCTTGGCATGCAGCGCATCCACCGAATCGCAGTCGAGCCAGAGTGTCACACCCAGGCCCGGCTGCGGCGCCTCATCCAGATTCACCTTTGCGGCGCTGAGCGCAAAGGGGATCGAGTTGGTGTCAAAGACGACTGCCTCGGGTGTGTCGAAGCGCGCATCAACCACCAACCCCAACACCTCGGTGTAGAACTTGCGCGATGCTGGGATGTCGCGCACCTGCAAGCTGATAAAGTCGGGTCCGCGAAGTTGTGCCATGTAGTAGTCCCTTTCTGTTTCACGCGTAACTTTGGGTCTGTTATCAGCATATCTGGCGACTGTGACAACAGTGTGTCAGTAGCGCGATGAGGTCTGGCAAAACCGGCGAAGTTCGGGTGAAGAAGGGCGTCATATGTCCATGTCTAATGGCGCCTGGGGTGCATCAATAGCGCGCATCAAGGCCGACCAGTTCAGGCGCATGCAGGATGGTGGGCGTGGTGGGCAACATGGGCGGACGGCCAGGCAGCCACGGCTCCATCGCCCGCAGCACGTTTTCGTAGACACGTTGCTGCTCCACGATGATGCGCGACGGGCCAAGCTCCCACCATTCACGCGGGGTGAAGTAGGCAGAAACCTCTGCCTCCGGGCCGGAGCGGCCAAACCACTGGATCAAGTGCAGGTTGTCGGATTGCGCCAGCCAGAGCGCGAGGTCCAGCAGATCGGGATCACCAGTGAGTCGCGCCACGCCGAAGGTAGAGATCATCAGTTGCAGGATCGCCTGTTGCGCCGCATTGCCCAGGAAGAACTCCATGCCACCGCTGCCCGCCCAGGTGGTGGGGAAGATTGGCAGCGGCAGGTGATGGGTGGTCGCGGAGAAGCGGGCCAGCGCCTCGGAGGGCGTTAGCGTTTCCGCGCCACGTCGCGCCAATTCGTCGGGCAGGTGCTCGATGAAGTCGAAGATGCCGCTGTCGCGCCGGTGATGCTCGCCAAACGTCTCGAAGTCCCAGCCTATGAAGATAAACTCGCCCCACGCCTCGCGCAGCCAGCCTGCATAGCGGTCTGCCAGCAGCGGCCAGCCGCCCCAGCCACGATTGGAGAAGCGATAGCCCACATCGTCGCTGAGGTCAAAGTGACGGCAGAAGAGGCGCGGACGACCGCCATAGTCGTAGAGGTGCGTCGGTTCGCGCCAGCCCATCACCCAGGGGCGACCATCCATCACGGCGGCGTCGAATCCCGCCTGCTCCACGGCGTCGTAGAGCGCGGCCGACATGCACATCTCGGTCGTGTCGGTAATGCGCGGGCGCTTGCCAAAGATACGCTGCATCTCGTCGCTCATCCATCGCATGCGTTCGATGAAGAGCGGCATATCCAGCAGAAAGACGAAGCTGTGGTACGGCTCGACGCCAATCAGTTCGACGTTTGGGCTGGCTACCAACTCCTGGAAGCGCGCCAGCAGCGCCGGGTCCCACTGCTCCGCCTGGCGCAGAAACGAGACCGAGAAGCCGATGGAGAGCTTCATCCCCAGACGCGTCAGCCGCAGGAACGTCTCGGTGGCGGGATAGTAGCAGGTATTTGCCACCTTGCGGAAGTAGCGTTCATTCATGCGCTCGTCGAAGACACAGCGCGCGATGTCCGCCGGGCTGGCCCCCAGCGGGATCGGCTGCGCGGGCAGTTTGATGCGTCGCGGTTGATGCACGACGGTATAGATCACAACCTCGGTCGCCATAGGTAGTGTCCTTTGGCTGCGCTGATTTGGGCTGATTGGCGGGTGGCCGCCAGCGGGTAAATCCGCGCGTAGGGCTGCCGCCACAATGCCGGCGCAGGCGGGCTATAGATACGCCCAGCACGTTTGGCGCCTATTCCAGCACGATGCTCTGTTTGCGGGCGAGGTAGCCGAGCTTGCCAGTCAGGTTGTCTATGGCTTCTTCCCAGACAAACTCGGCGGCGGTGCGGCGTCCGGCGGCGCGGATTTTCTCCTTCTCCTCTGGGTGCTGTTGCAGATGCACCAGGTAGCCCACGATCTCTTCAGGGTCTTCGGTTTCGAGCGCGATGGCGTTCTCGAAGGAGAGCGCGTAGTCCTCGCCGGTCGAGCCGGTGAAGGCGATACCGGCCGCCGCCATCACCTCCAGCCCTACCAGACCGAATGGCTCGTGGCCGCTATTGGCAAGCACGGCATCGGCGCCCGCATAGCACATGCGCACGAACTGCTCTGGCACAAAGAAGCGCAGGTTGTAGATGTCCGCGTCGCCAGCGTCCCGCAGCAGTTGGACGCACTCCTCCACGCTGGGGCGCCGCGCCTCCACATCACGCACCGTCAGGCCCAGATGGCGGGCGCGGTTCAACACTTCACCGCCGTGTGGCTCGATGCCACCGCGAATCACCATCGAGACCGGGTGACCGCTGTACTTCAGCCGCGCCGCCGCCTCAATCGCCATCAGCCAGCGCTTGTCAGGATCGAAGCGCCCAATCTTGAAGAGGAAGAGCCGCTTGGGGTCGCCGCGCTGCGCTGCGTCCTGCAACTGCGCCACGAGCTGCGGGTCCACTGGCTCCAGGTAGCGCCGGGGGATGCCGTTGGGGATCACCAGCGGGTTGACATCGTAGGCCCAGAGACGATGCTTCATGTAGCGGCTGACGGTGGTGATGGTGGAGGTGAAGTTGAGTCGCCCCCAGTTGATGCGGTGCAGCGACATGATGCTGTTGCAGTTCCACATCAGGATGGCGCGATGGCGCAGGTTGTGCCAGTGCAATAAGTCCGAGGTGCGGCTGACGGCTTCGGCGGTATGCCAGTCCTCGCCGATGACGACAACGATCTTGCCTTGCTCGATGGCGGGTCTGGCAATCTGCTCATAGACGTGATATGGCACGCTCTCGTTGTAGTCGTAGAGCTTCTGCTCCTCACCATCATAGACGCCGTTGGGATAGTATTTGCTGATCCACTGGCTCCAGCGTTTGAGATGCAGCCGCCCGTTGACGAGGTCTTCGACGGCGGGCTTGTTGGGGTCGCCAACGAAGATCAGGTGGGTATCGTAGCCCATCTGCGCCAGCGACTCGGTGAACTCCGCGACGCGCGTTCCCAGCCCACCAGCGGTCGAATAGATGTCAGGCCCCTCAAAACAGAGCGAGACAAATACCGTGTTTTCGGGCGAGATGCCATACTTATGTGGCATAGGGGCGGCTGGTGTTGCGCCGGGTATCGTGACACCTGTATCTATCGTGTTTACAGGCGCATCGGCCAGCAACTCGGCCAGCGCGGCGCCGACCGCCTGGCGTTCGAGTTCACCCTGCTTCGCTGCGTCAATCTCGGTGATGGCGACATCTGCGGCATCCACTGGTAGGCCAGGGGTTGTGGCTATGGGCGTGGCGCGCCGACGTGACGTGGCCGACTTCGCTTTCGCCGCTTCCACAGGCGTCTTCGCCGCTGACGCGGCTGACGCATTGGCTCTGGTGGTTGACTCGGCGCGCTTACGCGGAGCGCGTTTCGCGTCGCCCGTGTCATTGGTTCCATTTGCGCCGTTGAGGCCTGTAGTGGCGCGGCGCGCATGGGCGCCGTTTGCGTTTGTTCCTTCGCTGCTCATGCTGGCTCCGAGTGTGCTGTGTAGCTCGCTCATGCTATCCATTATACTTTCCGCCGTTTCCACATCTGGTTAGCAGGTTGTTGTTGTGTTGGTCCGGCGTCATCGCCAGCAGAATGCAGGCCAGACACAAGCTGCCACTGTGCGCCCGGCGCACACCTGGCCTCGAATGTCCTGCAAGTCAAGTATAGGGGTGGGGGCCTGCTCCTGTTCGTCAGCATAGACGGCTTGGCCCTATCCTGGGTCACAGCCCAGTATATCACGGCGCATGCCGCATCACTCAGGGATGACCGTTGTGTCGCGCTATGTATTGGATGGCCCTCGCCCTGGCGCCCGCGTTTGGGCTACAGTTAACAGTATCTATCCACAACGACAGCTGCATCTGCGCGACGGCGCCAGATACGCCTTTGGGAGAGTGACGAGAACCTATGCCACACCGACCGCACGAGGGACCGCAGCAACCTGACAAGCACAAGCATACTGCCCACCAGCACGAGCATCATACTGGTCACGCGGGACAGGGGACGCCGCCCGATGCGCCTGATGCCGACGCCTATCTTGCTGGCGAGCGCATCACGGCCAACCGCCTGGCGCCCGATATGACGGTGGCCGACCTGATTGACGACGCCTTCCAGGCCTACAACGCCGGGCGCATCAATGAGGCGGCGCGGCTCTATGCCGGGCGCATGCTCGATCCGCAGCAGGATGTGACGGTCTGCCTGACGATTGCGGGCGCGATGACTCCGGCGGGCGTTGGTGGCAGCATCATCACCCTGATGGAGCGCGGCGCGATTGACTTCATGGTCAGCACAGGCGCCAACCTGTATCATGACATCCACCACGCGCTCAACTTCGCGCTGCATCGCGGCTCCTTCAAGTTGAGCGATCCGGCGCTGCATGAGGCGGGAGTGATCCGCATCTACGATGTGCTGTTCCGCGATGAGGTGCTGCTGGATACTGACAGATTCATCCGCGAGATCGTCAAGACCTTTCCGCAGCGCCCGATGTCCACCGCCGAACTACATCACCTGATTGGCGAGCGGCTGCTGGAGGTAGGCGTCGAGCCGGAGCAATCGGTGCTGGCGATGGCGGCGCGCTGGCATGTACCGATTTACACTTCCTCGCCGGGCGACTCTTCTATTGGTATGAACCTGGCCCGTCACCAGCTCGATGGCGGCAAACTGACGATTGATCCACTCTATGACGTGCATGAGACGACGGCGATTGTACAGGGGGCCACCCGCAACGGTGTGATCATCCTCGGTGGTGGCTCACCCAAGAACTTCTACCTTCAGACGCAGCCGCAACTGTGGGAGGTGCTGGGCATCAACAAGGGTGGCCATGACTTCTTCATCCAGATCACTCAGGATGCTCCTCACTGGGGCGGGCTGTCGGGCGCGACACCCTCCGAAGCGGTCAGTTGGGGCAAGATTAAGCCGGAACTGCTGGAAGATACCGTGGTAGTCTATGCCGATACTACCATCGCCTTCCCGCTGATCGCCGCCTACGCCATATCTCGCGCCCGGCCACGTCAGCGCCGCGAACTCTATCTGCGCCGCGATGCGTTGCTGGCTGACCTGCGCCGCGCCTATGCCGAGGGCGCTGGCAAAACCGATACATCCAGTATGTCCGCGCAATCCGACGCAGGGGCCGAGAAAGTGGAGATTGACCGCGACAGGTGATGGTGATGGGCGGGGTTGCGACGGGCGCCCAGCCTGCGGCTGAAGCCGCGCCTGTGGGCCTTTAGCCACGAAGCCCGCCTGCGCGGGCCAGGAACGACGGGCGACGTATGGGCCGAAGCCCGTGCCAATTTCTGAGGGGGTGATTGCGATGCGAGAGGTGGTGGCTGACATCGCGCGGTGGCGCGCGGAGGGCAAGCGCGTGGCGCTGGCGACGGTAGTATCTATGGTTGGCTCGGCGCCGCGTGGGCTGGGGGCGACGCTGGCGGCGAGTGATGCGGGCGAGATCAGCGGCTCGGTGAGCGGCGGCTGTGTGGAACCCGCCGTGATCGAGGAGGGCATGCGGGCGCTACGTACTGGCAAGCCGAAGCTGCTCTCGTTTGGCATCACCGAGGAGCAGAACCTCGAACAGATCGGCCTTTCGTGTGGCGGCGAGATTCGCGTCTTCGTGCAGGCGCTACAGGATGCTGACTGGCAGCCACTGGCGCAGGCGTTGCACGCCGCGCAGCCCGTCGTGTGGGCAACGGTGATCAATGGGTCAGCCGACCATATGGGGACAACGGCCACGTGGGTAGATGCGGGCGCATCGTCCCATAGTGTACCATCGGCGCTTGGTCCGGCGGCTGATGGCATCGCGGCGGGGCTGCTGCAACATGGCGAGTCGGGCATCCAGACGCTGCCTGCTACATCGCCGGACGCCACCAGCGGGCAGCCGGAAGAAGTCTTCTTCTCGGTGCTCCCGCCGCAGCCGACATTGATCATCGTCGGCGCTGGACACGCCGCCATCCCGCTCACTCGCATCGCCAAGGTGGTCGGCTACAAGGTAATCGTGGTAGATGCGCGTGAAGCCTTCGCCACACCTGAACGCCTGCCCGATGTTGATGAGTTGCTGGTGGAGTGGCCCGATGAGGCGCTGGCCCACCTGCCGCTGACGGGCGCAACCGCCATCGCCGTGCTCACCCATGACGAAAAGTTCGATGTGCCAGCGCTCAAAGTGGCGCTCAACTCGCCTGCTGGCTACATCGGCGCGATTGGCAGCCGTGGCACCCGTGAGCGCCGCGACCGTCGCCTGCGCGAGATCGGCGTCACCGACGAGCAGATTGCGCGCATCCACGGTCCCATTGGCCTCAGCATCGGCGCGAAAACCCCCGAAGAGATCGCCGTCGCGATCCTCGCTGAGATCATCGCCAGCCGCCGGATAGGATAACCCAAGCAGTGGTCATTCTCATGCGTGGAGAACACCGGATCGCCCGAAGGCGCATATGCTCCTGCCATATAGCCTGCTACAGTAGCCGTTTGCGCCCAAAATGACTGGTAAACTATTCAAATGCCTGTCATCTGCCTGTCGTCACACAGGACTATCCGTGTACCTTGTTTGACGTGGCGGCGTGTGCGCGCCTAGACTAGAAGGCACAGACGCGACGCAACATGAGCAGTGGAAGGCTGGGCAGTGAGGCAGATGAGCGGGGAGTATCCGGCGATGCAGTCATTGCAGTCATTGCAGTCATCAGGCAAACATGCCGCTGTGCTGGACCGTCCTGCGCGGGATGATGATCGGGATGACGATGTGGTGGCGCTGGCAGAAGAACACTCTGCCCGGCGGCGGGAACACGCCTATGCCGCGCTCATCTCGTGGGGCGCGCTGCTGGTGGTCTCGCTGGGCCTGCTCTGCTGGACCCTCTCCCAGATGGCCTCCGCTGGCCTCCCCGGCACGCCGCGCGCCGCTCTGCAATTTCGTACCCAGAGCGGCCTCTATGGCCTCACCATCGGCCAGGCGCCTGCGGTGACGGCAAAGGCGGCCTTCGTCTTCGACGCCGATACCGGCCTGGTCTACTACTCCAAAGATGCCAACGAGGAACTGCCGCAGGCCAGTTGCACAAAGGTGATGACGCTGCTGCTGGCGGTGGAGCGGGGCAACCTCGATCAGATGGTGACGGTTGGCGCCGACGCGCATGCGCTCGTCGGACCCGACAGCAGCTATATGGGGCTTGATGTCGGCGAGCAGCTGACATTGCGCGATCTCCTCTATGGGCTGGTGCTGCCCTCCGGCAATGATGCGGCGGTCGCCATCGCCGATGCCATTGGCGGCAGTGTTCCCGCCTTCGTGGCGATGATGAATGCGCGGGCGCAACAACTTGGCCTCACGCGCACGCACTTCGTCACACCGCACGGACTCGACGCCCCTGGTCACTACACCACCGCGCGCGATCTCGCCGTTCTCTCTGGCTATGCGCTGCACAACCCCACCATCGTCAAAGTCACCTCTGCGCTCGACTATGTGATTCCCAAAACGGCGACGCATAAAGCCTATCACCTGCATACCGGCAACGATCTGCTTGCGGGCGCCCGCGCTCCCTATCCCGGCGCGCTCGGTGTCAAGCCTGGCTTCACCGGCAATGCGGGCTTCTGTATGTCCTTCGCCGCCATCCGCCACGGCCACCTGATCGTCGGCGCCGTACTCGACGATCCCTCCTGGCAGATACGGATCGTGGATATGCACGTCTTACTTGATTGGGGCTTCGAGCAGGAGGGCATTCCGCCCGCGTTGCCCGCCATGCCCTGGTCGTACCCTTCACCCAATCAGTAAACAGAAGCATCACTTGAGCAATCATGCGCCCACTGGAGAACCCCAGGTAAACATGGTCTACATCGCCCTCTTGCGCGGCATCAACGTCGGTGGCCATCAGGTGAAGATGGAGCGCCTGCGTGAGCTATTCGCCGAGCTTGGTTTCACGGATGTCCGCACGTATATCCAGACCGGCAATGTCTTCTTTGCGTCCGCAGAGACTGACCGCAAGGCGCTGACCGAAACGATTGAGCGACACCTGCGCGCAGCATTGGGCTACGACGCGCCGGTATTCCTGCGCACCATTGCAGAGCTTGAGCAGATACTCGCCAGTGACCCCTTCGGGGCGCTAGATGTGACGCCCGACATGCGCCTCTGCATCACATTTACTGCTGACGCCATACCGCATGATCTTACCCTGCCGCTCCGTTCCCCGAAAAACGACATGGAAATTATCGCCACGACTGATCATGAGGCGTTTGTCGTCTGGTATCTGATTGGTGGCCGACCGCCCTCCTCGTCGGCCTTTCTGGATACATCCATAGGCAAAAGGACGACCACCCGCTTCTTCCACACCACCGCCAAAATCCTCGCCGCCGCTCAGAAGGCATAAAACAACCCCTCTCCATCAGAGAGGGGTCAGAGGGATCGGACTGGCGGGCTTGCGACTGATTGGGAACCCTGTGAATCGTCGGTTATGCAGCGGCCTGATGTTCTTTGATACCATGATCGGGAACGATCAGCTTGCCCAGTGGGATGAGCCGTAGCCTTCATGCCACGAACCACCAACTGCGATTCCGTACCCGATCAAGCATCCCGTCCGTGCGCCTAACCATGCCGCTATGCCAGCATATTGATCACGGAGAGGACGCCGACGATCAGCACATTCACGCCAAAGACCAGATAGGCGAAGATAGCTAGCGTCGCGTTGGGCTGGCTGCTGGCGAAGATCGAGGCGCCCCACAGCGCCACACCATGCACCACAATCGTAAACAGCGCCAGAGCAAAACCTTGCAGTCCACGCCGCACTGCGGGCAGTTTGCCGCGCCGGTAGATCGGGCGGCTCAACGCCTGTCCACCCAGCACGCTGAGAATCGCCACGCCAACCAGCCAGCCAATCCCCAATTGCAACAGCGGCAGCGTCCTGCCATTCGCGGTAAGCGTCATCATACCCAGCGTGATCACCGCTGCCCCCCATAGCGCCTCGACCACCGAGAGCGCCAGGAACCACTTGCCAAACCCACTGAGTGGTGTCGAACCGAGACGAATCCAGGCGCCCGGATCAAGCGCAACGGAATTGGAGGAAGGGGGCATGGCGAGCGCAGCGGAGGCGCCACCACGCGCAGGCTTACTGGCGACCGCCACGGCTCCCGCACCACCATTCATCGCCAGCATCGCGCCGGTATTCTGTGGCACGAGCGTTGCCTGCTTGCCGGTTGCGCCGCGCGCCGCCATCCCCGGCGTCACAGCCAGTTGTTTGCCGCTGCGTTGGCTCATCTGCGCTGCCTGCCCCATCGGCAGTGGCGCTGCTGGTGGGGTGATGATCGGTTGTTTCCCGCTGCGCTGATTGGGCGATACCGCTGGCTGTTTGCCACTACGTTGATCGGGCGTTACAGCGAGATGTTTGCCGCTACGCTGCGCCGCGATACCCACCGCTGCGCCGGCCCCCAGCGCCGCTACACCGGCCATACCGGGTCGTTGACCGCCAACAGCGGGCTGCTTGCCGCTGCCGCCACGCAAGGGGCCACCGGGCGCGGGAACCGCCGGGCGTTTGCCGCTGCCCTCACCCATGCCCTGACCAGCGCCGGAACGCAATGGATAGCCGCACTGGACGCACTGCGCCACTTCAGGACGATTCTGGACGCCACAATGGGGGCAAATCAGTCCCATCACCGCCGTCGCGGGATTGGATGCGCTGGCGGCGGCGTTTGTAGCGGCCTGACCGGTAAGCGCCATCAGCGCTGCGTTGAGTTCGTTGCGCAACTGCTTGGCGGATTGTTGCCGCTGGCTGGACGAGAGTTCGAGCGCCTTGATCACCACGCGCTCCGTCTGATCGCTGATGCGCGGATTAAGGCGTCGCAGGGGAACCAGTGATGCGCCGGAGTTGCTCACACCTGTCTGCGCCAGCAGTCGCGCAGGAGCCTCGGCAGGATCCTTGCCGGTCAGGCAGGCATAGATCGTGGCGCCCAGGCCATACAGGTCGGTACGCGCATCGGTGCGGCCCTTTGCCATGTATTGTTCTGGGGGCGCAAAGCCAGGGGAAACACCCTGCGCTGCCGTCATCGTCGGATTGCCCCCGCCGCGTTGTTGCAGCTTCGCCAGTCCAAAGTCAATCAGCACCGGACGGTCTTCGGGGGTGATCTTGATATTCGCCGGCTTGATGTCGCGGTGGATAATCGGCGTATCGAGCGCGTGCATCACACTCAGCGCATCGCAAATCTCAATCGCCCAGCGCAATACCTGCGCCTCTTCGAGCGGTCTGCCGCGCTGGGTAAGGCTCTCGTTGAGCAGCTCTTCCAGGTCTTTGCCGCGCACATACTCCATGATGAGGTACATGCGTCCCATCTCTTCGATGAGATGGTAGCCGTGGGGGATATTGTCCTGCTTGATGTTGATCAGCAGCTCGGCTTCGAGCTGGAACTGCGTGCGCACGCCGCGATCCTGATCGGTCACTTCCTTGATGGCGCGTGGGAGCTTGAAGGTGAGGTCGGTGGCGCGATACACGCTGGCGTAGCCGCCACTGCCGATCACTTCTTCGATGCGGTAGCGTTTGGCGAGGAGGGTTCCGGGGGCGAGGGTCGCCTGGGATACAGACTGTGGCACGCTGCGCTCCTTCTTCCATCAGAGCAGGGGCGAAAAACGCCCACATCACCACGATTGCTCGTCAGTTCGCTTGAAAGCATACTCCACATGCGCAAATAGCGCAAATCGCACCTCCCTTTCGGGGGATATGGGCGACCAGCAGAAGCGATCTGTA